>NZ_JBHWDU010000007.1:0-168517 GCF_042734825.1 Kitasatospora sp. NPDC059648
GGCTCCCAGTAGACGACTGGGTTGATAGGCCGGATATGGAAGCCCTGTGAGGGGTGGAGTTGACCGGTACTAATAGGCCGAGGGCTTGTCCTCAGTTGCTCGCGTCCACTGTGTTGTTCTGAAACAACGACTGCCTTGTCGGCGGGTCGACAGTTTCATAGTGTTTCGGTGGTCATAGCGTGAGGGAAACGCCCGGTTACATTCCGAACCCGGAAGCTAAGCCTCACAGCGCCGATGGTACTGCAGGGGGGACCCTGTGGGAGAGTAGGACGCCGCCGAACAATTCTTCGAGAGAAGCCCCCGCCGGGTGAACCGGACGGGGGCTTCTCTGTTGTAGGGTCAACGTGCATTGTCGTGACACAGGACAGGAGGGCCCCGGGTGGAGGTCCAGGAGACGCGGGTCCAGACCGATCGCGTCCTCACCATCCCCAACCTGCTGAGCATGGGCCGGCTGGTCGGCGTTCCGCTCTTTCTCTGGCTCATCCTGTGGCCCGCGTTCGGCGGGCCCAAGAACGACGGCTGGGCGCTGCTGATCCTCGCGCTCAGCGGGGTCAGTGACTACCTGGACGGAAAGCTCGCCAGGCGGTGGGGGCAGATCAGCCGGGTGGGGCAGTTGCTGGACCCGCTGGCCGACCGGCTCTATGTGCTGTCCACGCTGGTCGGATTGACGTGGCGTGAGTTCCTGCCGTGGTGGGTGACGGCGATTCTGCTGGCTCGCGAGGTCTTTATCGCGTCCCTGCTGCCGATGCTGAACCGGCACGGTTACGGGCCGCTGCAGACGAGTTTCCTCGGGAAGGCGGCGACCTTCAATCTGATGTACGCGTTTCCGCTTCTGTTGCTCGGCGGTATCGACAGCTGGATCGCGCGGCCGGCCGAGGTGGTGAGCTGGGCCTTCATCTGGTGGGGTACCACGCTGTACTGGTGGTCGGCCATCCTTTACGCGGTTCAGGCACGGCAGATCGTCAAGGGCGCAGCCGCGGGCTCGACGTCCACGCTCTGAGACGCGATCTGAGAGAAGTCCCACGCTGCCCCGGTGCGTCGGACGAGACCTTCCGGGTAGAGAACCCTCTGGAACGGTTTGATGGACCTGTAGGTCCACCACCGCGAAGGAGGACGCACCCGTAATGAAAGCCGTAGTCATGGCAGGGGGCGAGGGCACCCGACTCCGCCCGATGACCTCCAGCATGCCGAAGCCGCTGCTTCCGGTCGCCAATATGCCGATCATGGAGCACGTGCTTCGGCTGCTGAAGCGACACGGCCTCTCCGACACCGTCGTCACCGTCCAGTTCCTGGCGTCACTCGTCAAGAACTACTTCGGTGACGGTGAGGAACTGGGCATGCACCTGACCTATGCCCATGAAGAGACGCCACTAGGCACTGCGGGGAGTGTCAAGAACGCCGAGGACGCGCTCAAGGACGATTCCTTCCTGGTGATCTCCGGTGACGCGCTGACGGATTTCGATCTCTCTGAATTGATCGACTTTCACCGTAGTAAGAACGCACTGGTCACGGTCTGTCTCACCAGGGTGCCTAATCCCCTGGAGTTCGGTATCACGATCACTGACGAGGAAGGGCGCGTCGAGCGCTTCCTGGAGAAGCCGACCTGGGGGCAGGTCTTCTCCGACACCGTGAACACCGGTATCTACGTGATGGAGCCCGAGGTCTTCGACTACGTCGCGGCGGGTGAGTCCGTCGACTGGTCGAGCGACGTCTTCCCCCAGCTCCTGAAGGAGGGCAAGCGGGTCTACGGCTACGTTGCCGAGGGCTACTGGGAGGACGTGGGCACCCACGAGAGCTACGGCAAGGCCCAGGCGGACGTCCTCGAGGGCAAGGTCGACGTCGAGCTGGAGGGCTTCGAGATCTCGCCGGGCGTCTGGGTCGCCGAGGGCGCGGAGGTGGATCCGGAGGCGGTGCTGCGCGGGCCGCTGTACATCGGGGACTACGCCAAGGTCGAGGCCGGCGTGGAGATCCGCGAGCACACCGTGCTGGGCAGCAACGTGGTGGTCAAGCGCGGTGCGTTCCTGCACAAGGCGGTGGTGCACGACAACGTCTACGTCGGGCCGCAGAGCAATCTGCGCGGCTGCGTGGTGGGCAAGAACACCGACGTGATGCGGGCCGCGCGGATCGAGGACGGAGCGGTGATCGGGGACGAGTGCCTGGTCGGCGAGGAGTCGATCATCGGGGCCAACGTCCGGGTCTACCCGTTCAAGACCATCGAGGCCGGCGCGGTGGTCAACACCTCGGTGATCTGGGAGTCGCGCGGCCAGGAGCACCTCTTCGGCGTCCGCGGGGTCTCCGGCGTCCTGAACGTCGAGATCACCCCGGAGCTGGCCGTCCGGCTGGCCGGCGCGTACGCCACGACGTTGAAGAAGGGCGCCACCGTCACCATTGCGCGTGACCACTCGCGTGGTGCGCGTGCGCTCAAACGGGCGATGATTTCGGCGCTGCAGACCTCCGCGATCGACGTCCGCGACCTGGAGAACGTGCCGATGCCGGTGGCCCGGCAGCACACCGCGCGGGGGAGCGCGGGCGGGATCTTCCTGCGGACCACGCCGGGGGTGCCCGACTCGCTGGACATCCTCTTCTTCGACGAGCGCGGAGCGGACCTCTCCCAGGCCGGGCAGCGCAAGCTCGACCGGGTCTACGCGCGCCAGGAGTACCGACGGGCCTTCCCGGGCGAGATCGGGGACCTCACCTTCCCCTCCAGCGTGTTCGACTCCTACGCGGGCAACCTGCTGCGGGCGGTGGACACCACCGGGGTCAGGGAGGCCGGGCTGAAGGTGGTGGTCGACACCGCGCACGGCAGCGCCGGACTGGTCCTGCCGAGCATCCTCGGCCGACTCGGCGTGGAGGCGCTCACCGTCTCCACCGGGCTGGACGAGGCGCGGCCGACCGAGGACGCGGAGACCCGGCGGGCCGGGCTGGCCAGGCTCGGCGAGCTGGTGGCCTCCTCGCGGGCGGCCTTCGGCGTGCGGTTCGACCCGGTCGGCGAGCGGGTCGCGTTCGTGGACGAGCTCGGCCGGGTGATCGACGACGACCGGGCGCTGCTGGTGCTGCTGGACCTGGTCGCTGCCGAGCGGCGCAGCGGTCAGGTGGCGCTGCCGGTGACCACGACCCGGATCGCCGAGCAGGTAGCCGCCTACCACGGCACTCAGGTTATCTGGACCACGACGACGCCGGACGACCTCGCGAAGGCGGCCTCCGCCGAGGGCACGGTGTTCGGCGGGGACGGGCGCGGCGGCTTCGTGGTGCCCGAGTTCAGCGGGGTGCTTGACGGCGCCGCGGCCTTCGTCCGCCTGGTCGGCCTGGTGGCCCGGACCCAGCTCACGCTGAGCCAGATCGACGCGCGGATCCCGCAGGCGCACATCCGGCGCCGGGACATCGCGACACCCTGGGCGGCGAAGGGCATGGTGATGCGCTCGGTGGTGGAGGCGGCCGGCAGCCGACGGCTGGACACCACGGACGGCGTGCGGGTGGTCGAGGCGGACGGGCGCTGGACGCTGGTGCTGCCGGACCCGGCCGAGGCGGTCACCCACCTGTGGGCCGAGGGTCCGGACGACGAGGCGACCGACGCGCTGCTGGACGAGTGGGCGGCCGTGGTCGAGGGCGCGGGGCGGTGACGGCCTGAGCGGACGGGTCTTCTGATCAGAGGAATCCCGAACGGCGGGGCGTGCGGCTTGGCCCGCGCGCCCCGTTGTCCGTTTTCGCATCATTCGGAAGGGTCCATCACCTTCCGTCGATGTGTGCGGCGTGTGTGCAGCTCAGGGGCCGTGCGCGGGCCCCTCGGCCGTCATGGGACGATGGTCCGCATGCCAGCGACGCCGACGCCGAGTGCCCCGAACGGACGGTACAACCGCCCGGACGCCTCGATGTCCCTGCTGACCAACGTGATGGACCACAGCCTGGACGAGGGTTACGCCGAGGCGGCCGCGGCCCGGGGCGGTGAGCACGACAGCCGGATACCCCGGACCCTGCGGGGTCTGCTGACGCTGGGCGCCGGACTGGCGCTGGTCGGTGCGGTGGTGACGGTCGGCGCGGTGAACGCGCACAAGGCGGAGCCGACGCTGGCCAAGGAGCGGGACGCGTTGATCCACCGGATCAACGACAGCAACGGATCGGCGGACCACCTCCAGAAGGAGGTCCAGGACCTGCGGCGCAAGGTCGACGACACCCAGCAGCAGGCGTTGCCCTCGGGCGATGGCGGGGCGGCCGGTCTGACCGATCAGGTGGGGCTGGGAGAGGTCACCGGGCCCGGGGTGAAGCTGGTCCTGGAGGACGCCGCAGGCACGGGGAGCGGGGGCAACGTCGACCCGCGGGCCGGGCAGGGCTTCTCCAACAGCGGCCGGCTGCGCGACCGCGACCTGCAGCTGGTGGTGAACGGACTGTGGGGATCCGGCGCGGAGGCCGTCTCGATCAACGGGCAGCGGCTGACCGCCCTGTCGGCGATCCGGGCCGCGGGCGAGGCGGTGCTGGTGGACAACCGGCCACTGGTGCCGCCGTACAACATCCAGGCGATCGGGGACGGGCCGAAGCTCCTCACCGCCTTCGAGAAGGACATGGCCGGGCAGTACCTGCGGTTGCTGGAGGAGAAGTACGGCATCAAGTCGACGCTCTCCGCGCAGAAGAGCCTGACGCTGCCGGCGGCGGTGGGCGTGACGCTGCGGACCGCCCAGCCCGTCACACCGGAGCCCTCGCCCACGCCGACGCCCTCGGCGACCTCGTCGGCCGGCTCCACGCCCGGGCCGGGAACCTCGGAGAGCCCGGAAGCGTCCGTCTCACCATCCGCGACCCGCAGTGCACCGACCGCGAAGCGGCGTCCGACCGGCGGATCCGCCAAGACCACCACAGGGACAGGAGCAGCTAGACCGTGATTGCCGTACTGGGTCTCGTGATCGGGGTGGTCGTCGGCCTCTTCGTCCAACCCGAGGTGCCCGACGCCGTCGTGCCCTACCTGCCGATCGCGGTGGTGGCGGCGCTGGACGCGGTGTTCGGCGGCGTCCGGGCGATGCTGGACGGGATCTTCAACGACAAGGTCTTCATCGTCTCGTTCCTGTCGAACGTGGTGGTCGCGGCCCTGATCGTCTTCCTGGGTGACCAGTTGGGCGTCGGCTCGCAGCTGTCCACCGGTGTGGTCGTCGTCCTCGGCATCCGCATCTTCTCCAACGCTGCCGCGATCAGGCGCCATGTCTTCCGGGCCTGAGCCGGGCCGCGAGACGGCGGCGACGGAGGAGAAGAAGGCGGAGGCGCCGGCGGTCGAGGAGTCCGTCGGGGAGCCCGTTGAGGAGCCGGCCGGGAAGGCGCCCGAGGAGTCCGTTCCGGAGGGGTCGGAGGCGGCGGCTGAGCCGGCCGAGGCGGCGGCCGTGGCCGAGGCTGAGCGTGCGCAGTCTGACGCTACGGCTGAGCTTGAGGGCGGGGCGGAGGAGTCGCAGCCGTCGGTACGGCTGGTGAAGGAGCCAGAGCCAGAGCCAGAGCCAGAGGTCGAGGCGGTCGAGGCGGTCGAGGCCGAGGCGGAAGCCGTCGAACCGTCGGAGGCCGCCGAGGCGCCGCCGGCCGTGGACCGTAACGCCGGACGGCGTCGGCTGCAGGCCGCGCTGTGGCCGCCGCGGCTGTCGCGCGGGCAGCTGGTGGTGGCGCTGCTGCTGTTCTCGCTCGGCCTGGGGCTGGCGATCCAGGTGCGCTCGACCAACGACCACCACAACCAGCTGCGCGGGGCCCGGCAGGAGGACCTGGTCCGGATCCTCGACGAACTGGACAGCCGTCAGCAGCGTCTCCAGCAGGAGAAGGCGGAGCTGGAGCAGTCCCTGGCCAAGTTGGAGAACAGCTCCAACCAGGCCAAGGAGGCCCAGGAGCAGACCAGGAAGAAGATGACGGAACTGGGTGTGCTGGCCGGTACGGTCAAAGCCACAGGTCCGGGCATCGTGCTCACGGTCGACGATCCCCAAGGGCTGGTGAAGGCAGATATGCTGCTGGACACCCTGCAGGAACTTCGAGCGGCGGGGGCGGAGGCGATTCAGATCAACGATGTGCGCGTGGTGGTCAACACCTACTTCACCGACCTGTCGGGTGGTGGGGTGCAGATCGACGGGAAGAAGGTCTCGCAGCCCTATCGGTTCACCGTCGTGGGGAACCCGCAGGACCTGACGCCCGCGCTGAACATCCCGGGAGGCGTCGTCCGGACCCTTGAGAGCCACCAGGCTCGGGCGACGATCACCCAGCAGCAGAAGGTGGTCGTCGACGCCCTCGTCGACCAGAAGACGCCGCAGTACGCCAAGCCGGCTTCGAAGTGACGGGGCGCTCGACGAACGGCCCGTCAAGGGCGGGCGGCACCCGGTGCGGGGCGCCGCCGTCGCGTGGGAGAGACTGGTTCGCACCAGTACGCTCCGTAGCACCAACCGCAGCAACAACCGTCGGAGTACCACTCCAGCAGGCCCGGGCCGCGACCGGGCCCGCAGCCTGTCCGAGGTTCTCACCCTGCCCCGCGGGCGGGTCTGTCACACGCAAGGGGATTCGCCCGTGAGTTTCTTCTCGAAGTTGTTCGGCCGCAACAAGGGCCGTGACGCCGCCGCCGTCGAGGCGCCGACCGCGCGGCACCGCCGGGCGGAGGACGAGCCCGCGGTGCCGGGCATGCGTTCCGCTCCCGAGGCCGGGACGTACGCCGGACAGCAGCTGTACCGGGACGGCGCCGCCGCCCAGTACGCGGGGAATCCGGCGAGCTACGGCGCGTCGGTTGACCCTTCAGGCGACCCGCGCATAGGTTTCCCGTCAGCACCCTCAAGCTCTGGTGGAGGGTTTGCACCGGACCCGTACGCCGGGCACAACCCGTCGGGTGTGCCGCGCCAGGAGGCTGTGAACATGGCTGGCCCCACTCCGTGCCCCAGGTGCGGCAACCAGAACCCGGCCGCGGCCCGCTTCTGTTCCAACTGCGGCACCGCGCTGCGCGGCGGCCTGCTGCCCGAGGGGGCGGCGGAGACCACGTCGACCATCTCGATCTCCGGCCTGGAGTCCTACGACCCCTCCGCCACGACCGGCACCGGTACCACGCCGGCGCTGTCGGCCGAGGTGCTGTCGGCGATCGACGCGCTGCCGCCGGGTTCGGCCCTGCTGATCGTCCAGCGCGGCCCGAACTCGGGCAGCCGGTTCCTGCTGGACTCGGACATCACCACGGCGGGGCGTCACCCGCAGGGTGACATCTTCCTGGACGACGTCACGGTCTCCCGGCGCCATGTGGAGTTCCGCCGCACCCCGGCCGGCTTCAGCGTCGCCGACGTGGGCAGCCTGAACGGCACCTACGTCAACCGGGAGCGGATCGACGAGGTGCCACTGAACAACGGCGACGAGGTGCAGATCGGGAAGTACCGGCTGGTGTTCTTCGCCGGCCACCACCGGGGGTACTGAAACCAACGTCGGCAGGAGCCCGAGTGAATACGAATACTCCTTCCTCTTCTCTCGGGGCGGCCAACCCTGCGTCGTCGTCCGGTCCGCAGGCGGACCGGGGCGGGCGCGGGGTGGTCGCGGGCCCCAGGCAGCCGGTCCGGCCGGACCGGCCCGCCGGGCGGCGGCGCGGTGGTGACGAGCTGCTGAGCATCGGTGCGGTGCTGGCCTTCCTGCGGGACGACTTCCCCGAGGTGACCATCTCCAAGATCCGCTTCCTGGAGGCGGAGGGGCTGGTCGAGCCGCAGCGCACCCCGTCGGGCTACCGGAAGTTCAGCCCCTCCGACGTCGAGCGGCTGGCCTATGTGCTGCGGATGCAGCGGGACCACTACCTGCCGCTGCGGGTGATCCGCGAGCACCTGGACGCGATCGAGCGCGGCGAGGCCCCGCCCGCGCTGCCGTCCGCGGCCGACAGCCGGCCCGGTCCGGTGGAGGAGGCCGACCGCGAACTGGTGGCCTCGGCCGAGGTCTCCTCCGGGGTCCGGCTGGGGCGCGCCGAGCTGCTGGCGGCGGCCGAGGCCGGCGAGCACGAGCTGGCCGAGTGGGAGTCGTACGGGCTGGTCGCGCCGGGCCCGGACGGCGGGTACGACGGGGAGGCGCTGCAGGTGGCCCGGCTGGTCGCCGAGCTCGGCCGGTACGGACTGGAGCCGCGGCACCTGAGGGCCATGAAGGCGGCCGCGGACCGCGAGATCGCGCTGGTGGAGCAGGTGGTGGCGCCGTTGCGGCGCCACCGGAACCCGCAGACCCGGGCGCACGCGGAGGCCACCGCGCGGGAGCTGGCCACGCTGTCCGTGCGGCTGCACGCGGCCATGGTCCAGGCCGGTCTGCGCGCCCGCGGTTAGGGCGAGCCCCCGGGCCCGGCAGTGGGCCCGGAAGCGTCGTCGGCGTCACCGGTGCACCGCGCTGACCAGCGGCGTCGGCCCTGCGCTTTCATATCCGGGACCGGAGCCATAGGGTTGCCTGTGTGAATGAGCTCGACGTCGTGGGTGTCCGAGTGGAGATGCCTTCCAACCAGCCGATCGTGCTGCTTAGGGAGGTCGGGGGAGATCGGTACCTGCCGATCTGGATCGGCCCCGGCGAGGCGACCGCGATCGCCTTCGCCCAGCAGGGCATGACTCCGGTGCGCCCGCTGACGCACGACCTGTTCAAGGACGTCCTGGAAGCGCTCGGCCAGCAGCTCACCGAGGTCCGGATCACCGACCTGCGGGAGGGCGTGTTCTACGCCGAGCTGGTGTTCGCGGGCGGGGTCGAGGTGAGTGCCCGGCCGTCCGACGCCATAGCGCTGGCCCTGCGCACCGGCACGCCGATCTACGGGAGCGAGGAGGTGCTCGCCGAGGCGGGCATCGCGATCCCGGACGAGCAGGAGGACGAGGTCGAGAAGTTCCGCGAGTTCCTCGACCAGGTGTCGCCCGAGGACTTCGGCGGTGGCGGTCCGCAGTAGTGCGGACGGTTCGGGTCGGCTCTTGAGCGTGCCGTTTTGCCAAAATCCGTCCATCTACCCACACTAGGGGCACGAAAAACCACTCTCCTGAGTGATGTGGTTTGTCTGGCCCGGCGTGGCGATCGTTGACGGGTCATAGGGGACTGCCTACCGTCAGGAGTGGCTGTCCGGGTGGCCGATGCCCGCAGTCGGGTTGCCCGCAGCACGAGCGGACGGAGGTAGGCATGAGAAGCACCGGCGATGACGCGGCCGTGGGAGGCCTGTGCGCCGTGCACATGCCGCGCACCGCTCGTACCGTGTCGGACCTGCCCAGGATGAGCAGGTTCCCGGCCGTGCAGCCGGGCCAGCCCGCGATCGAGCGACTGGCCCCGACGTCCGAACTGCTCGGCTTCCGCGGTCCGACGGCCTGTGCGGCGGCCGGCATCACCTACCGCCAGTTGGACTACTGGGCCCGCACCGGACTCCTGGAGCCCAGCGTCCGGACCGCGTACCCGGCGACCAGTCAGCGGCTCTACAGCTTCCGTGACGTGCTGCTGCTCAAGATCGTGAAGCGGCTGCTCGACGTGGGCGTTTCGCTGCAGAACATCCGGGTGGCCGTCGCCCATCTGCAGTCCGCCGAGCAGGCCGACCTGACCGGGCTGACGCTGATGTGTGACGGGGCGACGGTGTACGAGTGCACCACGCCGCAGCAGGTGGTCGATCTGCTGAAGGGCGGTCAGGGGGTCTTCGGCATCGCGGTGGGAGCGGTCTGGCAGGAGCTGGAGCTGACCCTCGGTCGGCTGCACGCGGAGCGGACCGACACCGGCGAGACGCTGGTGGGCGACGATCCGGCGGACGAGCTGGCGCAGCGGCGCAACCGGGCGGTCTGACGCGCGATCGTGTCGACGGGGCCGTGGCCCGGAGCGGGGAACCGTTCCGGGCCACGGCCTCGTCGTGTTGCTGGTGGAGCGACCGAGGGAGGGGCACGTGGAGGCCGGTACCGGGATATCGGGGTTGCTGCGGCGTCGGGCCGGAGGGCTGCGGGCGCGGCTGCGGGAGCGCCGGACACAGCGCAGGGCCTTCCAGGTGACGACGCTGCTGTGCGCGCTGGCGCTGGCGCCGAGCGCCTGGCTGTGGTTCGCGGCGGGGGACCGGGTGGGCACGGTGGAGGGCGCGCCGTCGGCGCCGGTGGCGGTGGTCTTCGGTGCCGGGCTGGACCAGGGCAAGCCGTCGCCGTACCTGGAGCACCGACTGGTGGCGGCGCTGGACCTGTACCGGGAGGGCAAGGTGAAGGCCGTCCTGGTCACCGGGGACAACGGGCGGGTCGAGTACGACGAGCCGGACGCGATGTACCGGTACCTCACCGAGCACGGCGTCCCGGGGGACCGGGTGGTCCGGGACTACGCGGGCTTCGACACCTGGAACTCCTGCACCCGGGCGCACCGGATCTTCGGGGTGGACCGCGCGGTGCTGGTCAGCCAGGACTTCCACGTCCGGCGGGCGCTGGCGCTGTGCGAGGCGGCGGGCATCCGCTCCTACGCCGTCGGCGTGCCGGAGCCGCACGACACCACCTGGCTGTACGGCGGGCTGCGGGAGGTCGCCGGAGCGGGGAAGGCGGCCGTGAACGTCTGGCTGCGGCCGGACCCGGTGTTCCTCGGCCCCAGGGAGGACGGCATCACGAAGGCGCTGGCGGAGGCCGGGAAGCAGTAGGGCGCGGGGGTCGGCCGGGTTCGTACGCACTGTCGGACCCGTGCGCGATGATCGGCGGGTGCGATCTCTGCCGAGCATCATCCACCTCGACATGGACGCCTTCTTCGCGGCGGTGGAGCAGGCGGCCAAGCCCAGCCTGCGCGGGAAGCCGGTGATCGTCGGCGGGCTCGGCGGGCGCGGGGTGGTCTCGACGGCCTCGTACGAGGCGCGGAGGTTCGGGGTGCACTCGGCCATGCCGATGGCGCAGGCGCGCCGGCTGTGCCCGAACGCGGCCTTCCTGAGCGGGCGCTTCGAGGCGTACCGGCAGAACAGCGAGATCGTGATGGGGTTGCTGCGCGAGCTGTCGCCGCTGGTGCAGCCGCTGAGCCTGGACGAGGCCTTCGTCGACCTGGAGGCCGGTCCGTACGGGCCGGTGCTGGTGGAGGCGGACCACGAGACCGGGGAGCGGCTGGTCCTCGCCCTGGCGGAGGACCTGCGGGCGGACATCCAGAGGCTCACCGGGCTGACCGGTTCGGTCGGGGCGGCGGGTTCCAAGCTGATGGCGAAGATCGCCTCGGAGCAGGCCAAGCCGGACGGGCTGGTGCTGATCGAGCCGGGGCAGGAGCGGGCGGTGCTGGGCCCGATGCCGGTCCGGGCGCTGCCGGGGATCGGGCCGGCCACCGAGCAGGTGCTGCGGCGGGCCGGGCTGAGCACGGTGGCCGACCTGGCGGAGGCGGGGGAGGCGGAGCTGGTCCAGTTGCTCGGACGGGCGCACGGCGCCGGGATCTTCCAGATGTCGATAGGGCTGGACGAGCGGCCGGTGGTGGCTGACCAGGACGCCAAGTCGGTCTCGGTGGAGGACACCTATGAGGTGGACCTGGCTGACCGGGACCGGGTGCTGCGCGAGGTGGAGGCGCTGGCCGGCCGGTGCGTTCGGCGGCTGCGGTCGGCCGGGCGCTCGGGGCGGACGGTGGTGCTCAAGGTCCGGCGGTTCGACTTCTCGACGCTGACCCGCTCGGAGACCCTGGGCGGGCCGACCGATGACGAGGCGGTGATCACCTCGACGGCGCGGCGCCTCGCCGAGCAGGTGGACATCACCGGCGGGGTCCGGCTGCTCGGGGTGGGCGTGGCCCAGCTGGCCGACTACACCCAGGAGGACCTGTTCGCGCAGGCACTGCGGGAGGAGGCGGCGGAGCACGCTGCGGAGGCGGCCGAGGTGGTGGAGGCCGAGGAGGAGCCGGAGGAGGCGGTGGTGCGGCGCTGGATGCCCGGACAGGACGTCCACCACGCCGAGTTCGGGCCGGGTTGGGTGCAGGGCAGCGGGGTCGGGCGGGTGACCGTGCGGTTCGAGACGCCGTGGAGCGGGCCGGGGCGGGTGCGGACCTTCGCGGTGGACGATCCGGCGCTGGAGCCGGCCCGGCCGCTGCCGCTGCGGCAGGTCGAGGGGCCCCGCGCCGAGGGGGAGTGAGGGGGAGACGCGGAACGGCCCCACCCGGTGGAAGTACGGGTGGGGCCGCATACCGTGCCGGACTCCGGACGGTCGTGATGCCCTCGCGACCGAGCGGAGGCCGGGCCCGCGCGTCCTGTCCCTGAGCGCGCGGGCCGGACGCCTCGTCAGGCGTCGGTCTTGGCCAGCTCGGGGCTGGAGTCCTGCCGGGCCGAGCCGTCGGCGACGGCCGTGGCCGGCTTGGCGGTGCGGATCAGGAAGGGGACGGCGCCGGCGATGATGCAGACGACGGCCGTGGTCCAGAACGCGTGCTTGTAGGCGTCCAGGGTGGGCAGCAGCACCTGGATCTTGATCGGGAGCTTCATGGTGTCGCCGGTCAGGATGGCGGTCATCACGGCGGTGCCTATCGCGCCGCCGACGGTGCGCAGCACGGAGTTCATGCCGTTGGCGATGCCGCTCTGCTCGACCGGGACGGCGCCGTTGATGAAGGCCGGCATCGCGGCGAAGGCGAGGCCGATGCCGAGGCCGAAGATGGCGGAGGCGGTGTAGATGTCGCCCTCGTGGCTGTGCCGCAGAGCCAGGTAGGCCATCGCGACCGCGCCCAGGACGCCACCGAGGACCAGGGGCAGGCGCGGGCCGCGGCGGGCGATCAGCAGGGCGCCGACCGGGGCGGCCACCATCGAGCCGATGGCGGACGGCAGCAGCATCACGCCGGCGTGCAGGACGGTCGCGGTGAAGCCGTAGTGGGCCAGCTTCTCCGGGGTCTGGGAGAAGTTGCTGATGACCATGAACGAGCCGTACATGCCGAAGCCGATGAGCAGGCCGGCCAGGTTGGTGAAGGCGACGGCCGGGCGGGACATCATCTTCAGGTCGACCAGCGGGTGCGAGACCTTGGTCTCGATGACGCCCCAGACCAGGGCCACCACGGCGGCGACGGCGAACAGGCCGAGGGTCTTGGTGGAGGTCCAGCCCCAGTGGTTGCCCTGGCTGACCGCGACCAGGAGGGCGGAGAGCCAGGCGGCCAGGGCGAGGGCACCGAGCGGGTCGGCGCCGCCCTCCTTGTCGGTCACCGGGTCGGTCGGGACGCGGAAGGCGACCAGGGCGACCGCGATCAGGCCGAAGATCAGACCCATCCAGAAGATGGACTTGTAGTTCCAGTGCTCCAGCAGCAGGCCGGTGGCGACCAGGCCGAGGCCGGAGCCGACGCCCATCGAGGCGCTGATGGCGGCGACGCCGCCGGTCACCTTCTGCTTGGGCAGCTCGTCGCGGACGATGCTGATCGCCAGCGGCATCACGCCACCGCCGGCGCCCTGGAGGACGCGGGCGACGACCAGCCAGGTGAAGGAGTGGGTGCTGACCGCCAGGGCCGAACCGGCGACCAGACCGGCCAGCGAGATCAGCAGCATGGGCTTGCGGCCCCGGAGGTCGCCGAAGCGGCCCAGCAGGGGAGTCAGCACGGCGGCGGACAGCAGGTTGGCGGTCATCAGCCAGGTGATGTTGGAGCCGGAGACGTCCAGTTCCTTGGCCAGCGACGGCAGGATCGGGACCACCGCGGTCTGCACCACGCTGAACGACAGCATCGCCAGGATGAGGGCCGGCAGGACCCGGGCGTTGCTCTGCTTCTCGGCCGCGGTGGTGGGCTTGGGTGCCTCACTCACGGTTGCTTCCTCCCGTACATAGTGAATGATCTGAAGTAACTCTGCCGGTAGATACTTCAGAGTGTCAAATATCGAGCGGTTAAGGTTTGGCAAAGGTGAACGTTCGCCTGCGGTGGAGCGGCCCGGTCGTGGGTGCGCGAGGGCCCCGGACCGGGGTCCGGGGCCCATCGGCAGTGCTGGTCGGGGCGGTGCGATCAGACCAGGGGACGCAGGGCGGCGGGGCGGGTGCCGTCGGAGGCCGGGGGCGTCGAGCCGTTCGTCGGGGTCGGTGCGGCGACGGCCGCGGCGGTGGTGTCGTGGATTTCGACGTTCTCGCGGCGGAGCTCATCCCGGATCACCTCCTCCTCGGTGTAGCGCTCGACCACCAGGCGGACCCGCTCGATCGGGGCGAGGTACTTGCGGACCACCGGCCGTTCCTCACGGAGGGTGACCTCTTCCACCGCCTCGGCGACCTCCCTCTCGGTGAGCGAGGCGCGCTCGGCCTCGCTGACCGGCATCCGCTCCACCCGGACCCGCTCGCGGACCACCGGGACGCGGCGCTCGACCCGCTCGCTGGTCACGTACTTGCGCAGCTTCGCAGTGCCCAGGACGTGCCACTCGGTGGTGATGTCCAGCCGCTCCTCGCGGCAGGTGATCTCCACGGGGGCGCTGTGGGCCGGGGCGGAGGTGTCGGCCGCGACGGGGGCGCTGTGGGCCGGGGCGGAGGGGTCGCCCCGGCCGGGGGCGCTGTGGGCCGGGGCGGAGGGGTCGCCCCGGCCGGGGGCGGCCGCGACCTGGGGGGCCGCGGCCGGGGCGGGGTGCGGCTCCGGCTCGACGGCGTGGGCGGGGGCCGACCCGGGGGTGCTGGGGGATCGCACGTGAGCCTCCGAGGCGGTGCTGGTGGCGGTGGTCGTGGCGGTCATCGTGGTGTCGGGGTCGGGAGAGCGGTAGGCGCGCGGTTCGGCGGCCGGGGCGGCCGAGGTGGTGCCGAAGCCGAGGTCGGGCCGGGCGGCCGAGGTGGTGCCGAAGCCGAGGCCGGGCCGGGCGGCCGAGGTGGTGCCGAAGCCGAGGTCGGGCCGGGCGGCCGAGGTGGTGCCGAAATCGAGGTCGGGCCGGGCGGCGCTGTCGGGCTCGTCGGCGGTCGGGCGGCCGTCCATCGGGGTGTCGAGGCCGTAGTAGCGGTAGAGCTGGAGCTCCTGGGCGGGCGACAGGTGCTGGCCGACGCCGAAGTCCGGCGAGTCTTTGACCAGCGACTTGTCGTACGGCACCAGGAGCTCGTCGCCGGAGAACTCGCTCGTGGTGAGCGGGACGAAGGCGTCCCGGCCGAAGATGCCGGTGCGGACGGCCGCCCACTCGGGCTGCCCGGTGGCGTCGTCCAGGTACACCTCGTCGATCGTGCCGATCTTGTCTCCGTTGCGGTCGACCGCCTTGTGGCCGATGAGGTCGCGGGGGTCGATGTCGGTCTGCACGCTTTCCTCCAGTGCGCTGCGCCTGCGGAACTCCCGCAGATCGGCGGCCGGGGCACCCGTCCCGTCCGCCACTTCACACGAAAAGCCATGAATCGGACCCCCGCGACCGGGGTGCGGCCGGACGGGTCGGCGCTGGGCCGTCCGGGGGACGCGCGTAGACCCGAAGTGACCCGACGCACCCGTGATCGGAAGGCTTCCCGCTGGTACCCTGGGCGGCGACCGCCGAGCCCGCTCGGGAGAGTCCCCGACAGCGAAAACCGCTGGTCGAGGCGCCGAAGGAGCAACTCCTCCCCGGAATCTCTCAGGCATCCGTACCGTGCGGGATAGGTCACTCTGGAAAGCAGGGCAGGACCGCCGGCGCGGGAGCCGGCGTCACCACCCTCACCGACGGTGCAAGCCGACGGAGCGCCACAGCGCGACGTGCGGGCGAAGCTCTCAGGTCCCGATGACAGAGGGGGAGGCCTTTCGGGTCCGTCCGCCCAGGCCGGTCCGCTGTCCGCAGCGGCGTTGGCCGGCCGGCGTGCGCACCCCCGCCGGTCCGTGACCAGGAGGCCTCGACCACCATGAACGCCCAGCCGAACGCGGGACGCCCCACCGGCGCCTCGACCCTCACCGAGCTTGAGCTGGCCAGCCCCTTCGAGAACCGCCACATCGGCCCCGATGCCGCCGCCCAGGAGAAGATGCTGGCGTCCGTCGGCTACGGCTCGCTGGACGAGCTCGCCGCCACGGCCGTTCCCGAGGCCATCCGCTCCATCACCGCCCTGGACCTGCCCGCCGGCCGCAGCGAGGCCCAGGTCCTCGCCGAGCTGCGCGAGCTGGCGAGCCGCAACCAGGTCCTCCAGCCGATGATCGGCCTGGGCTACTACGGCACCTTCACCCCGCCGGTGATCCTGCGCAACGTCATGGAGAACCCGGCCTGGTACACCGCCTACACCCCGTACCAGCCGGAGATCTCGCAGGGTCGCCTGGAGGCACTGCTCAACTTCCAGACCCTGGTCTCCGACCTGACCGGTCTGCCCACCTCCGGCTCCTCGCTGCTGGACGAGGGCACCGCGGCCGCCGAGGCCATGGCGCTGGCCCGCCGCGTCACCAAGGTCAAGGGCGGCGTCTTCCTGGTCGACGCCGAGACCCTGCCGCAGACCATCGCGGTGATCAACACCCGCGCCGTGCCGACCGGTGTCGAGGTCGTCGTCGCCGACCTGTCCGAGGGCATCCCGGCCGAGATCGCCGGGCGCGGCGTCTTCGGCGTGCTGCTGCAGTACCCGGGCGCCACCGGTGTGGTCCGCGACCTCGCCCCGGTGATCGAGCAGGCGCACGGCCTGGGCGCGATCGTCGCCGTCGCCGCCGACCTGCTGGCGCTCACCCTGCTCAAGTCCCCGGGCTCGCTGGGCGCCGACATCGCCTGCGGCACCTCGCAGCGCTTCGGGGTGCCGATGGGCTTCGGCGGCCCGCACGCCGGCTACCTGTCGGTGCGCGCCGAGTTCGCCCGCTCGCTGCCCGGCCGCCTGGTCGGCGTCTCCGTCGACGCCGACGGCAACCGCGCCTACCGCCTGGCGCTGCAGACCCGCGAGCAGCACATCCGTCGAGAGAAGGCCACCAGCAACATCTGCACCGCCCAGGTGCTGCTCGCCGTGATGGCGTCGATGTACGCCGTCTACCACGGTCCGGACGGCCTGGCCGACATCGCCCGCCGCACCCACCGCTACGCCGCCGCCCTCGCCGAGGGCCTGCGGGCCGGCGGCGTCGAGCTGCTGCACGGCGAGTTCTTCGACACCGTCACCGCCGTCGTCCCGGGCCGCGCCGCCGAGATCGCCGCCGCCGCCCGTGCCAACGGCATCAACGTGTACCAGGACGGCGAGGACCGGATCTCGGTCTCCACCGACGAGACCACCACCCGCGAGCACCTGGCCGGTGTCTGGGCCGCCTTCGGCGTCCCCGCCGTCGAGGTGGCCGAGGCCGCCGAGACGCTGCCGGCCGCGCTGCTGCGCGAGGACGAATACCTGACCCACCCGGTCTTCCACAGCCACCGCTCGGAGACCGCCATGCTGCGCTACCTGCGCCGCCTGTCGGACCGGGACTACGCGCTGGACCGCGGCATGATCCCGCTGGGCTCGTGCACCATGAAGCTCAACGCCACCACCGAGATGGAGGCGGTGACCTGGCCGGAGTTCGGCCAGCTGCACCCCTTCGCGCCGGTCGACCAGGCCGCGGGCTTCCTGACCCTGATCCGCCACCTGGAGCAGCAGCTGGTCGAGGTCACCGGCTACGACGCCGTCTCGATCCAGCCGAACGCGGGTTCCCAGGGCGAGCTGGCCGGCCTGCTGGCCGTCCGCGCCTACCACCACGCCAACGGCGACGCCCAGCGCGACGTCTGCCTGATCCCGTCCTCGGCGCACGGCACCAACGCCGCCTCCGCGGTGATGGCCGGCATGCGCGTGGTCGTGGTGAAGACCCTGGTCGACGGCGACGTGGACGTCGAGGACCTGAAGGCCAAGATCGAGCAGCACCGCGACAACCTCTCGGTGCTGATGGTCACCTACCCGTCGACCCACGGTGTGTACGAGACCCAGATCACCGACATCTGTGCCCTGGTGCACGAGGCCGGCGGCCAGGTCTACGTGGACGGCGCCAACCTGAACGCCCTGGTCGGTCTGGCCAAGCCGGGCAAGTTCGGCGCGGACGTCTCGCACCTGAACCTGCACAAGACCTTCTGCATCCCGCACGGCGGCGGCGGCCCGGGCGTCGGCCCGGTCGCGGTGCGCGCCCACCTGGCGCCGTACCTGCCGAACCACCCGCTGCAGGAGGAGGCCGGCCCGGCCACCGGTGTCGGCCCGATCTCGGCCGCGCCGTGGGGCTCGGCGGCGATCCTGCCGATCTCCTGGGCGTACGTCCGGCTGATGGGCGGCGAGGGCCTCAAGCGCGCGACCCAGGTCGCGGTGCTGAACGCCAACTACATCGCCAAGCGCCTGGCCCCGCACTTCCCGGTGCTCTACACCGGCCCGGGCGGGCTGGTCGCGCACGAGTGCATCATCGACCTGCGCCCGCTGACCAAGGAGACGGGCGTGACGGTGGACGACATCGCCAAGCGCCTGATCGACTACGGCTTCCACGCGCCGACGATGTCCTTCCCGGTGGCCGGCACGCTGATGATCGAGCCGACCGAGTCCGAGGACCTGCACGAGATCGACCGGTTCTGCGACGCGATGATCGAGATCCGCGGCGAGATCGACAAGGTCGGCTCGGGCGAGTGGGCCGCCGACGACAACCCGCTGCGCAACGCCCCGCACACCGCCGCCGCCCTGGCCGGCGACTGGGCGCACGGCTACTCGCGGCAGGAGGCGGTCTTCCCGGCGGGCGTCAACCCGGCGGACAAGTACTGGCCGCCGGTGAGCCGGATCGACGGCGCGTACGGCGACCGCAACCTGGTCTGCTCGTGCCCGCCGCTGGACGAGTACGGCGTCTGATCCCGGTCGGACGGACACGGGGCAGGGCTCCGGCGGAACGTTTCCGCTGGGGCCCTGCCCTTTTGCGTCGCCCCCTGCGCGGAGCCGCGTGCGGTCGAATCGGCGGCTGCCCCGCCGGGCGGTCCCGGGCCGTACGGTTCCGGCCGTACGGGGTCGGGCCGCGTGGGCTCAGGCCGCGTGGGCGACGGGGCGGCGCGGGGCGATCACCCGGCCGTCCGGCAGCAGCTCTCCGGTGTCCTCGAACAGGACGACGCCGTTGCAGAGCAGGCTCCAGCCCTGCTCCGGGTGGCAGGCCACCGGCACGGCCGCTTCGCGGTCCTCGGACTCGGCCGTCGGGCATTCAGGACGGTGCTGGCACATACGCGTACCCTCGCTTCGCTCTGCGATCCTCCCCGTGGTGCGGTCACCGGAGGTCGAGCCGTCCGGAGCCGCCGCGGTGGTCGGATCCTGTCCGCGCGCCGACCAGGTGTGGACCGGCGCTCAAGTGGGTAGGACAGGTGGTCCTTCCACGCTGGTTCCCAGTGTCGGCATCCGAGGACGTGCGCGCAGGGATTTCGTGACATGCGCCACAACTCCCGGGCAGAGATCACCCGTTCAGGTGGCGTCCCGGGGAAGGGACGCGCCGCTGGGTCAGCCGGCGCATGGCCCGGTAGGGCCATGGCGGGCAGCCCGACCGGGTGGTAGCCGTTCGGGTGTGGCCGTCCCCGGGCGTCGGAGCGCACGGCGAAGGGCCGCCGGGCGAGGTGGCCCGGCGGCGGTGTGGTGCTTCGGCTCCCGGCCGGGTCAGGAGGAGCCGAGCAGCAGCGGCGGCGGTCCGGCGAGCGGGGCGCGGACGAGCAGCGGGAGCAGCTCGGCGGCCGGGTAGGCGCGGTGCGCGGTGACGCCGAGCGGGGCCGGGGCCAGCGGGATCAACAGGTCGGCGGACGGGCCGGCGTCGGGGCTGTGCAGCCAGAGCGCCGTGGCGTACTGGCCCGGGAAGGTGAGCAGCCGGGGTTGGCGGCGGGAGCGGGAACCCTGGGCGAGCTGCCAGGCCTCGCGCAGCGCCCGGACGGTGGAGGAGAGGTACGGGCCGGCGGTGAAGTGGGAGAAGGTGTGTCCCTCCGCGCTCTGCACCACCTCGGCGGCGGCGGCCACTTCGGGACCGTCCTTGATCAGGAAGCGCCAGCCGGTCCGGCGGGCGGCGGGCAGTTCCGGATGGGGGCCGTCCAGGACGTGCACCGCGAGCGGGTGCGCGGGGAGCAGTGGACCGGTCGGATGGCGGAGCGCTGCGGCGGCGGGCTGGCGCAGCGCGGTCTCCGAGTCGAGTGCGCCCAGGACCGCGCGCAGGGCACTCGGAGGGGGCTGGGGGGTCTGCAGGGTCATGGCGGGGTCCGCCTCTCCAAGCGAGATCGGCGTGCGAGTGCGGCATACCGGCGCGGCGCGGTGCGTCTTCGCTGACGGGGGCCGGCCTTGTCCGGTTGTGCAGGATCGCGGCGCCGGCGCGGCCGCCGCCCACGACGAGGGCCTCGGGGCGGGGAACGGACCGGCCGGAGCGCAGTGCGAACTCAGCGAACTCATCGAACAAATGCGCAGGGTGATCTGTTTATCACAGGCCGTGGCGCCGGGCAAGTCTACAGATGGCCTGAATTTCCGTCAGATGCCTTGCATTGCAAGCCAGTACAAGCATTCGGGTATCGATCTTCGAGGTGGGCATGATGCTGGCACGGTCGACCGGCCGGGTGTCTCAGGAGGAGGGGACCGTGGGCGAGAAGGTCGTGGCGACTCGGGCGGACCTGGCGGACCGGCAGCAGTACCGGCTCAAGCTCCAGGCCTGTCTGGACGCGCTCGGGCGGATGCTGCGCGAGGACCGCTTCGACCGCCCGCGGGCGGTGATGGGCCTGGAGATCGAGCTCAACCTGGCCGACGAGCAGGGCCTGCCGGTGATGCGCAACGCCCAGGTGCTGAGCGCGATCGGCTCCAGCGACTTCCAGACCGAGCTGGGCCGGTTCAACATCGAGGTCAACATCGTGCCGCACCGGCTGTGCGGGCACGTGTTCGAGGAACTGCGCGAGGAGATCGACACCGGGCTGCGCTACGCCGACCGGCAGGCGGCCGAGGCCGGCGCCCGGATCGTCATGGTGGGCATCCTGCCGACCCTGGAGAACGACCACACCGGGCTCGACGCGATGAGCCACAACCAGCGCTACAGCCTGCTCAGCGACCAGATCCTGGCCGCCCGGGGGGAGGACATCGCCCTGGACATCGAGGGCGTCGAACACCTCCAGCTGGAGTCCGTCACCATGGTGGCCGAGGCCGCCGCGACCTCGCTGCAGCTGCACCTCCAGGTGACGCCTGAGCGGTTCTCCTCGGTGTGGAACGCCGCCCAGGCGATCTGCGGTCCGCAGCTGGCGCTCGGCGCGAACTCCCCGTTCCTGTTCGGGCGGGAGCTGTGGCGGGAGACCCGCCCGGTGCTGTTCCAGCAGGCCTGTGACACCCGTTCGGCGGAGCTCAAGGCCCAGGGCGTGCGCCCGATCACCTGGTTCGGGGAGCGCTGGGTGGACTCGGCGTACGACCTGTTCGAGGAGAACCTGCGCTACTTCCCCGCGCTGCTGCCGATCTGCGACGACGAGGACCCGCTCAAGGTGCTGGCCTCCGGCGGCGCGCCCAGGCTCGCCGAGATGCGGCTGCACAACGGCACCATCTACCGCTGGAACCGGCCGGTGTACGACGTCGCCGGCGGGGTCGCGCACCTGCGGGTGGAGAACCGGGCGCTGCCGGCCGGTCCGACGGTGGCCGACACCCTGGCCAACGCCGCCTTCTACTACGGGCTGGTGCGGGTACTAGCCGAGCAGCCCCGGCCGGTCTGGACCCGGCTGCCGTTCGAGCGGGCGGACGAGAACTTCCGGCAGGGCGCCCGGTACGGCATCGACGCGGTGTTCCAGTGGCCGCGCCCAGGCCGCGCGGGCCGCGGCGGCGGGCTGCAGACGGTGTCGGCGGTCGACCTGGTCCTCGACGAGCTGCTGCCGATGGCCCACCAGGGGCTGGACGAGTGGGGCGTGGAGCCCGCCGACCGGGACCGCTACCTGGGGATCATCGAGCAGCGCTGCCTGCGCCGCACCAACGGCGCCGCCTGGCAGAGCGCGACCTTCCACCGGCTGCGCGAGCAGTACGGCATGGACCGCCCGGCCGCGCTCGCCGCGATGACCAGGCGCTACGCCGAGCACATGCGCGGCGGTGAGCCGGTGCACACCTGGCCGGTCGGCTGACGGCTCCGCCCGCTGTGTCAGGATGATCGCTCCGGTCGTCGGCCGACCGCCGGAGCGATCGTCCGTTCGATGGAGCACCCGTGACAACCAGCCCGACCGTGCCGGAGACCGCGGAACCCACCCGACGGCTGCTCGGCGCGGAACTGCTGATCGTCCTCGGCCTGTCCCTCGGGGCCAGCGGGATCAGCGCGCTGATCAGCTTCGCGGGCTCGCTCACCGAACCGCTCCAGCTCGGCCAGCAGGTCGCCACGCTGAACGGCTCGCGGGCGCCCGGGCGCCCCTGGCTGGACCTGGTGTGGCAGCTGTACTACATCGGGCGCGGGCTGATGCCGGTGGTGCTGGTCGGCTACCTGCTGGTGCGCGAGGGCGCCGCGCTGCGGGTGCTGGGCTTCGACCTGGGGGAGAAGCTGCGCGACCTCGGCCGGGGTGCGGGCGTCGCGGCGGCGATCGGCGGCTCCGGGCTGGCGCTGTACCTGGCCTCGCAGGCGGCGGGGTACAACCTGACGGTGGCGCCCTCGGGGCTGCCGGACGTGTGGTGGCGGGTGCCGGTGCTGGTGCTGTCGGCCTGCCAGAACGCCATCCTGGAGGAGGTCGTCGTCCTCGGCTACCTGCTGCGCCGGCTGGGGCAGCAGGGGTGGTCCTGGCCGGCCGCCGTGGCGGCCAGCTCGGTGCTGCGCGGCTCGTACCACCTGTACCAGGGGGTCGGCGGGCTGGTCGGCAACATGGTGATGGGGGCGGTGTTCTGCCTGCTGTACCGGCGCTGGGGCCGGGTGATGCCGCTGGTGGCGGCACACGCGCTGATCGACACGGTGGCCTTCGTCGGGTACGCGCTGCTGGCCGGGCACGTCAGCTGGCTGCCGACCCCCTGACCTGCGCCCTCGGCGGCGCGTGGCCGCGCGGCGGGCGGGCCAGCAGGCGCTCGACGTGCCGGCGTTCCAGGCCCTGGCCGGGGTCGATCGGCAGCAGCAGCCGGTCCCGGCGCCAGAGGGAGCGGCGGACCAGCCGGGAAGGGATGACGTCGTCCACCCAGGCGAAGGGCCGGCCCTGGGCGTAGCGCAGCAGCGGGGCCCACTTGGCGGCGGAGAACAGCTCCATCAGCGGGACGCGCGGGTCGCCCGGCTGGGGCACGTACCCGCTGAAGCGGACGAAGGGGAGCGGGTCCAGGCCCATCGCCGGGGCGATGTGGGTGTTGGCGTGCTCCTCCCAGGTGGTGGCCCAGACCAGTTCGTACGTCCCGGCGAGTTCGCGCAGCCATGCGCCGTGCTTGGCGGCGAGCAGGACGGCGTAGCCGAGCAGGGTGTGGGAGTCGAACCCGGCGTCCGGATGAGGACAGACGGGGTTGAGCACCCCGTCGACGTCCAGGAACAGCAGTGGCTTCGGCACCGGTGGGCCCCCAGGTGGACAGTGTTTCCTGTCTGTTCGGACGAACCATGCGCACCGGTGGTTGCTCGACGACGGGCGCACGCGGGGCGCACAGGGCGCTCACGGCGCGGGCGCGGTCTCGACGGCGGGCACCGGTGCGTCCGGGGTGCTTCGCCGCGGGTCGCGACGGGTGAGCCGGCGGACCTGAGGGTCGACCAGCACGACGGCGCTGAGCAGCAGGCACAGCACGGCGCAGGCCCAGAGCGCGCCGGACAGGCCGAGCGCGACCGCCGCCGGACCGGCCAGCGCGGTGCCGACCGGGGCCAGCGAGTAGGAGCCGAGCTCGTCATAGGCGGTGACCCGGGAGAACATCTCCTCCGGTACCTCCTGCTGGAGCGCGACCATCCAGTTGACGGCGAAGACGGTGACACCGACCCCGGAGAGGAACATCGCGGTGATCAGCAGCGGCAGCGGGGCTTCGAGGGCCAGGGCCAGGGCGGGGACACCGAACAGGAACACCCCCCAGTTGCCGACCAGCAGGATCCGGCGGGGGCGCCAGCGCGCCATCAGCAGACCGGTGACCACCAGCCCGACCCCGTAGGCGGACATCGCCAGGCCCCAGGCGCCCGCGCCGCCGAGCCGCTGGTCGGCCACGGCGGGCCCGTACACCGACTCGACCGCGTTGATGCAGGCGACCAGGACGGCGAACTGCGCCACGACCACCCAGAGCCAGCGGCGGGAGGAGAACTCCCGCCAGCCCTCGCGCAGGTCGCGCAGCATGCTGCCGCCGGAGGGGGCGGGGGCGGTCTCGGGCTCCAGGAAGAAGCGCAGGGCGGCGGCGACCAGGAAGCACAGGGCGTCCAGGGCGAGCACCCAGCCGGGGCCGAAGGCGGCGGTGAGCCCGCCGCCGAGGGCGGCGCCGCCGATCTGGGAGGCGTTCTGGCCCATCCGGAAGACCGAGAAGGCCCGGTTGGCGTGCTCCTGGGGGACGGCCTGCATGATCATGCCGCCGGCGGCCGGGGCGTAGAGGGCGTACCCGGCGCCGCCCGCGGCGGAGAGCACCAGCAGCTGCCACAGCCGGACGTTCCCGGCCAGGACCAGGACGGCCAGGACGGCCTGGGCGGCGGCGCTGAACAGGTTCGCGGCGACCATGATGCGGTGGCGCGGCAGCCGGTCGGCGAGGGTGCCGCCGACCACCAGGAGCAGGACGGTGGGCAGCAGCCGGGCGGCGGTGACGTAGCCGACCTCGGCGGTGGTGCCGCCGTTGCCGAGCACGGCGAAGGCGGTGGCGATGGGGGCGCCGGCGTTGCCGAGGCCGCTGACCACGGTGGCGGCGGTCTGGATGCGGAAGTTGCGGCTCGCCCAGGCGAGACGGCGGGGCTGTGGGGTCGGCACCCAGTGACTATCGCGGGAGTCCGTAGGGGTGTCATCTGGATTTCGGGCCCGGTTCCGGGCGGGCGGGGCGTCAGCCCAGGTGGCCCCGGAGGAAGGTGAGGGTGCGCTGCCAGGCGATCCGGGACTGGAGCGGGTCGTAGGTGCCGAGCAGGTTCTCGTCGTTCATGAAGGCGTGCCCGGCCGGGTAGAAGTGGATCTCCGGGCGGACGTCGGTGGCCTCGCCGATACGGATCGCGGCCTCGTCCACGGCGGCCATCGGGTTGGAGCGGTCGAGTTCGCCGAAGTGGCCGAGGACGTGGGCGGTCAGACCGCGGTAGTCGAAGTCCGGATCGGGCGGGAGGCCGTAGAACGGGACCACGGCGGCGACCCGGTCGCCGGCCCGGGCGGCGAGCACCAGGGCGAAGCCGCCGCCCATGCAGAAGCCGACCGCGCCGACCGCGTCGCCGACCACGCCGTCCAGCGAGAGCAGGAAGTCGACCGCGCCGGAGAGGTCCTCGACGGCCTGCTCGACCGGGAGTTCGCGTTTGAGCCGGGCGGCCTCGGTGCGGTCGTGGGTCGTGGCGCCGCCGAACAGGTCGGGCGCGAGGACGGTGAACCCCTCGGCGGCGAAGCGGTCGGCCGTGTCCGCGATGTGCGAGGTGAGCCCCCACCACTCCTGCACCACCACCAGGCCGGGGCCGACCCCCTGCGGAGGGCGGGCCAGGTACCCGTGCGCGGTGCGGCCGTTGCTCGGGAAGCTGACGTTCTGCCGGGAGCCGCCCTGGTCAGGCATGGCTTCCTCTCGGTGGGTCGGGCCGCGTGCGGCGGGGGTGTGCGGGGGCGGTCGCTCAGCCCATCTCCTCCAGGGCGCGGCCCTTGGTCTCCCTGATGCAGAAGGCCACGAACGGGATGGAGAGCAGCGCGAAGGCCGCGTAGATGACGTACGTGGCGGAGAGGTTCCAGTCGGCGAGGTCCGGGAAGCTGACGGTGATGGCCCAGTTGGCGATCCACTGGGCCGAGGCGGCGACCGACAGCGCCAGCGCGCGGATCCGGTTGGGGAACATCTCGCCGAGCAGGACCCAGACCACCACGCCCCAGGAGAAGGCGAAGCAGAGCACGAACACGTGCGCGGCGATCAGGGCGGCGGTGGCGTGGGTGTTGTCGAGGGTGGCGGTGTCGCCGGTGCCGGTGCGGTAGGAGAACGCCCAGGCGGCGGTGCCCAGCGCGAGCGCCATGCCGGCGGAGCCCGCCAGGGCCAGCGGCTTGCGGCCGATCCGGTCCACCAGGACCATCGCGATCACCGTGCCGATCACGTTGATGATCGAGGTGGAGAGGCTGATCAGCAGCGAGTTGGACTCGTTGATGCCGACCGACTGCCACAGGAAGGAGGAGTAGTAGAAGATCACGTTGATGCCGACGAACTGCTGGAACACCGAGGCGCCGATGCCGACCCAGACGATCGGCAGCAGGCCGAAGCGGCCGCCGAGCAGGTCCTTGGGCCGGGGCTTGTGGGTGGACGCCAGCACCGCGCGGATCTCCGCCACCCGGGTGTCCAGGTCGACGTCCTCGCCCTCGACCTCGACCAGCACCTTGCGGGCCTGCGCCTCGCGGTGGTCGGCGATCAGGTAGCGCGGCGACTCCGGGATGGCCAGCGCCATCAGGCCGTACACCAGGGCCGGGATGGCCTCGACGCCGAGCATCCACTGCCAGGCCTGGATGCCGGCGAGGTGGCCGGTGGACTCACCGCCGGCGGCCTGGTTGAGCGCCCAGTTGGCGAGCTGGGAGACGGTGATGCCGAGTACGATCGCCATCTGCTGGAAGGAGGCGAGCCGGCCGCGGTAGGCGGTGGGGGCGACCTCGGCGATGTACGTTGGCGCGATCACCGAGGCGATGCCGATCGCGATGCCGCCGACCACGCGCCAGGCGGCGAGCGCCTCGATGTTCGGCGGGAACATCGAGCCGATGCCGCTGGCCGCGAACAGCACGGCGGCCAGCAGCATCGTGCGGACCCGGCCCAAGTGGTCCGCGAGCCGGCCGGCGACCACCGCGCCGACGGCCGAGCCCAGCAGCGCGATGGCCACCACGAAGGCGGTGGTGCCGTTGCCCACCGCGAAGTGCTTCTGGATGCCGGTCACCGCGCCGTTGATCACGGCGCTGTCGTATCCGAACAGGAAGCCGCCCATCGCGGCGGCCGCCGAGATGAAGATGACGTGCCCGAGGTGGGCCTCACCGGCCGCCCGTTGACTGTTGACCGTGGACACGCGACTCCCCGAGGTGGACGGGCCCGTTCTTGACGACTGGGCAGGACTCGTCTCACATTCGAGCAGCGCGGCGGCCGGCCTGCCCGCCCTGGTGGCCCGATCGGGTGAAAGGACGTCAGCCGGCGGCGCGCGGCCCGGGCGTGCGTCGGGCGCCGCCCGCGGGGGAGGCGCCCGCCGCCCCGGCGCTGCGCCGCTGGTGACGGCGCAGCAGCTGGGTGCGGGCGGCGGCGTCCTGGTCGCGTCGAGGGGACGGACCCCCGGCGCGCCCGGCGAGCCGGTCGGCGATCGCGTACTGCGCCTCGGCCGGCTTCTTGTCGTCGTACTTGAACTTGGCGCGCACCTCGCGGACCGTCAGGCGCAGCCCCCGCAGGCCGGGCAGCAGCCGGCCGAACTCGTTCGCGCCGGGGACCACCCGGAGGTCCGGGGTCTCCGGCTGGAAGTGCGCCAGCTGGCGGTTGAGGATCTCCGCCTTGCCCTCGGCGGAATCGACCACCTCGGCGGTGCAGTGGAAGTGGACGGAGGCGTAGTAACTGGTGGGCGTGCCGGGCTCACCGCGCCAGTGCCCGGGGGCGAAGGCGTAGCCGTCGGTGACCGCGAGGGTGACGTTCGGGTCGGCCCGGACGGCGGCCAGCAGCGGGTTGGGCGAGGCGAGGTGGAGCAGGATCTCGCCGCGCGCCGCGTCCAGCAGGAAGTGCGTCGGGACGAGCACCGGGCCCTCGTCGGGGCCGCCGTTGGCGGCGAGCAGGCCGAAGTCGCGGCCCTCGGCCAGCCAGGCGCGCCACTCGTCCTCGTCCCCGCGGTCCCAGGACCTGATCAGCATGAGGTCGGCCTTCCTCAGCGGGGGAAGCGGCGCATGTGCGCGGGGAGCGGGATGCTCCGGTCGTACGGCTCGGGGGTGCCGTGCACGGTGGTGACCGGGACGATGCCGGACCAGTGCGGCAGGTCGGCGTCGTCCGGGTCGTCTTCGGCGCCGTCCGAGCGGGACTTGGCCGAGACCTCGTCCAGCTCCAGCCGGATCACGGCGGTGGCGGCGAGCTCCTTGGGGTTGGCCGGGCGGATCTCGCCGGAGCGGCCGGGGACGACCTGGTCGACCAGGGCGGCCAGCGCGACGTCCAGCTCCTCGGGGTCGGTCACCTGGTAGGCGGTGCCGTGGGCGACCACCGAGCGGAAGTTCACCGAGTGGTTGAAGGCGGACTTGGTCAGCACCAGGGCGTCGACGTGGGTGACCGTGACGCAGACCTGCATGCCCTGCTCGTCGGAGGCGCCGCGCATCGGGCGGCTGCCGGTGGAGCCGTGGACGTAGAGCCGGCTGCCGACCCGGGCGAAGACCGTCGGAAGGACGACGGGGGCGCCGTCGGCGACGAAGCCGAGGTGGCAGACGTAGGCCTCGTCGAGGATGGCGTGGATCGCCTCCTTCTCCCAGGTGGCGCGGTCCTTGTAGCGGGTGGGGGTGGTGCGCGGCGTCCGGGAGTAGCTGGTGCCGCCGTTGTTCGTCGGCGTGGTCGACATGACAACCTCTATGTACTAGTGCATAATTTGATTTGTGCTAGGAGACTATCCGCTGAAAGGGCGACGCGCCAGCGAAATCGCGGCCCACATCGAACAGGGCGTGAGCAGCGGGCAGCTCGCACCCGGAACCGCGCTGCCCCCGCTGCGCGACCTCGCCGCCGAACTCGGCGTCAACCCCAACACCGTGGCCGCCGCGTACCGGCTGCTGCGTGATCGCGGCGTGATCGAGACGGCCGGCCGCAAGGGCAGCCGGATCCTCCCCAGGCCCGCGCTCACCCCACGGGACCAGATCCGCATCCCCGTCCCCGCCCTGGCCCGCGACCTGTCCACCGGCAACCCCGACCCGGCCCTGCTGCCGGACCTCGGCCCGGCCCTCGCGGCCGCCGCCGAGGCCCTGCGTGCCGAGCCCGTGCTCTACGGGCACCCGCGCATCGACCCCGGCCTGCTCGACCTCGCCCGCACCTCCTTCGAGGCCGACGGGCTGTACGGCCCGATCGCCGTCGCCTCCGGCGCGCTGGACACCATCGAGCGCGCCCTCGGCGCCTGGCTGCGCCCAGGCGACGCGGTGGCGGTCGAGGACCCGGGCTGGGGCAGCCTGCTCGACCTGCTGCCCGCGATGGGGCTGCGGCCCGAGCCGGTCCGGCTGGACGACGAGGGCCTGCTGCCGGACTCGCTGGCCGCGGCGCTGTCCGACGGCGCCCGCGCGGTGGTGGTGACCAGCAGGGCGCAGAACCCTATCGGCGCGGCGCTCACCGCCGGCCGGGCCGAGGCGCTGCGGGCCGTCCTGGCCGGGCACCCCGGCGTGCTGCTGATCGAGGACGACCACGGGCACGGCATGGTCGACCAGCCGTACCACCCGCTGGTCGGCGCCGGGCCGCGGCACTGGGCGGTGGTGCGTTCGGCCGCCAAGGCCTACGGGCCGGACCTGCGGGTCTCGGTGATGGTCGGCGACGAGGAGACCGTCGGACGGGTGGCCGGACGGCTGCGGCTGGGGGCGGGCTGGGTCAGCCACCTGCTGCAGCGCACCGTCGCCGAGCTGTGGCGCGCCGACGCGGCGCCCGCCGCGAGCGTGGCCGCCGCCTACCGGGCGCGCCGGGACGCCCTGTTGGGCGAGCTGGCGGCGCGCGGCATCGAGGCGCACGGGGAGAGCGGGCTGAACGTCTGGGTGCCGGTGCCGGACGAGACCTCCGCGCTGGCGGCGCTGGTGCAGCGCGGCTGGGTGGCGGCACCCGGGGCGCGGTACCGGATCCAGTCGCCGCCCGGGCTGCGTTTCACCACCGCGCGGCTGGAGGCCGCCGAGGCGCGGCGGCTGGCGGAGGACCTGGCGGAGGTCCTGGGCTCGGGCGGGGGAGGCTCCCGGCTGGTGTGAGCGGGGTGGTCCGGGACGGGGCGGGTGGTTCGGGGCTGCGGTTCGGTCCGAACCCGTCGGTGACGAATGCGGAGAGCCGGCGCAGACTCCTAGCGGCGGCGCGCTGACGGGTGCACATGCCGAGGCGCCCCGCCGCGGTGGGGAACCACCGGGGCGGGGCGCCGAAGCGCCGTGCGCCGTCAGCCCTTGGCCAGCAGGGACTGGGCGTGGGCGCGCACCTGGTCCCGGGTCAGGTAGGCGTCGGTGTACTCGAAGTCCTGGAGCCGGGCGGGCTGGCGGGCGAGGAAGCCGATGCGGACGAAGTCGTCGCCGGCGGTCGCGTTCATCAGCCAGTTCGCACCCACCCGGAGCTTGGCCACATTGGTGCGCATCGCCATCAGGTGGTAGCCGCGGGCCACCAACTGGGCGGGGACGCCGCGCAGTTCGACGCCGATCGGCTTGGAGACCGCGTCCTTGCCACCGAGGTCGACCACCAGGCCCAGGTCCTTGTGGTAGTACGGCTCCAGGGGCTGGTTGCGGAGCGAGGCGATCACGTTGTCGGCCACCGCGCGGCCCTGGCGGGCCGAGTGCTGGGCGGTGGGCGGGCAGACCGCGCCGTCGCCCTTGGCGAGGTCCGGGACGGCGGCCGCGTCACCGAGTGCGAACACGCCCTCGAACTGCGGCACCCGCATCTCCGCCGTCACCGCGAGCCGGCCGCGGACCGTCTCCGCGTCCAGGGTCGCGATCAGCGGGCTCGCGGCCACGCCGGCGGTCCAGATCAGGGTGCGGCAGGGCAGCACCCGGCCGTCGGTGAACTTGACCGTCTCGGCGCCGACTTCGGCCACCGAGACGCCCAGCGACACCTCGATGCCGCGCTCCCGCAGCACCTCCAGGGCGGCGGTGCCCAGTGCCTCTCCGAGCTCGGGCATCAGCTTGGGGGCGATGTCGATCAGGTGCCACTTGATCTGGCGGGCGTCCAGGCGCGGGTAGCGGCGGGCGGCGGCGGTGGTGAGGCGCTGGAGGCAGGCGGCCGTCTCGGTGCCGGCGTAGCCGCCGCCGACCACCACGAACTGCAGCCGGGACTCGCGCTCGCGCTGGTCCAGGGTGGCCGAGGCGAGGTCGAGTTGGGCGATCACGTGGTCGCGGACGTAGGCCGCCTCGGCGAGCGTCTTCATGCCGCGGGCGTAGTCGGTGAGACCGGGGATGTCGAAGGTGCGGGTGACGCTGCCGGGGGCGAGCACCAGGGCGTCGTACTTCAGGGCGATCACCTCGTCGGTGACCTTGCGGACCACGCACACCCTGGAGGTCGGGTCCACGCCGATGGCTCCGCCGGGGACGATGTGGGTGCGGCGCAGGCTCCGGCGCAGGGACACGGCCACGGACTGCGGGGTGAGGACACCGGCGGCGACGTGGGGGAGGAGGGGGAGGTAGAGCTGGTAGCTGAACGGAGTGACCAGCGTGATCTCGGCCTCCGACGGCGAGAGCTTGCGTTCGAGGCGGCGGGCGCACTCCAGGCCCGCGAAGCCGCCGCCCACGATCAGGATCCGAGGTCGTTCCATCGCTCATCCCTTGTCATGCGGGTCGTACCGGAAGGTCCCCATTACTGTCCGCCACACTCGCACGGAGCAGCGGGGACTGCCACCGGGGCGGGGCGGATGGGGGCAGGGGGAATGGCGGGGCGCAAGGGGATGGAGCGGCGGGGGTTGCCACCGGGGCGGGCGGCGGGGGCTGACAGCGGGGCGGGGCGGATGGGGGCAGAGAGGCGGAAGAAGGGGCCGGCACCGATAAGCTGTCCGGCGTGCTCCCCGAGGTGACGGCGGTCCGCTACGTGACGCCACTGCGAGAAGGCGGCTCGATGCCGGGCCTGGTCGAGGCCGACGACCGGCGGCTGTACGCGCTGAAATGGGTCGGCGCGGCGCAGGGCCGGAAGGCGCTGGTCGCGGAGGTGCTGGCCGGGGAGTTGGGGCGGCGGCTCGGGCTGCCGGTGCCGGAGCTGGTGACGATCGATCTGGACCCGGTGCTCGCGCGCAGCGAGCCGGACCACCAGATCCAGGACCAGATGCGGGCCAGCGGCGGGACCAACCTCGGGATGGCCTTCGTCAGCGGCGCGCTCAACTTCGACCCGCTGTGCTTCGAGGTGGACCCCGAACTCGCCGGGCAGGTGCTCTGGTTCGACGCGCTGATCGGCAACGTCGACCGTTCCTGGCGCAACCCCAACCTGCTGGTGGCGACCGGCGGGCTGCGGCTGATCGACCACGGCGCGAGCCTGATCTTCCACCACAACTGGGCCGGTGCGGCCGGCTGGGTGCGCCGCCCGTACGACGCGTCCGACCACGCGCTGCTGCGGGCCCAGCCGGACCTGGCGGCCGCGGACAAGGCGCTCGCGCCGGTCGCGGAGGCGGCGGTGGAGGCCGCCGTGGCGCAGATCCCCGAGGTGTGGCTGGTGGACGAGTTCGGCTTCGACTCGCCCGAGGACGTGCGTGCCGCGTACCGCGCCCAGCTGATCGAGCGACTGGCCGGTCCGCGTGACTGGCTGCCGGAGGTGCCCGCATGAACCAGCCGCTGTCGGGCGGGCCGTCGGCCGGGCTGCCGGCCGTCGTCGAGCTGCACGACTACGAGTACGCCGTGATCCGGGCGGTGCCGCGGATCGAGCGGGGCGAGTGCGTCAACGTCGGGGTGCTGCTGTACTGCCGGCAGAGTGCTCACCTGGCCGCGCGCACCCACCTGGACCAGGCCCGGCTGCTGGCGCTGGACCCGGTGGCGGACGTGCAGGGGGTGCGCCGGGCGCTGCAGGGGATCGAGGCGGTCTGCCACGGCGGGCCGCAGGCCGGTCCGGCGGCCTCGGACAGCCCCGGGCAGCGGTTCCGCTGGCTCACCGCGCCGCGCAGTGCGATGGTCCAGCCGGGGCCGGTGCACACCGGGCTGACCGCGGACGCGGATGCCGAGCTGCGACGGCTGTTCGACCAGCTGGTGCTCTGACCGTTCCCGGGCCGCGTGCCCACGGCGCCGAGGACGTGCTCCGAACGGTGGAAGTGTGAGGTGGCTCGCGGACGGTTGCCGTGGTCAAATCTTGAGTTACTGAAGCACTCGGTCGTACGCTGGCCCCATGGGTTCGACCTCGACGACGACCGTACCGACCAACGCCGAGCTGATGGAGGCGTTGGCCGCCGTCGGAGCCGCGTATTTCCAGGACTTCGCGGCGGCCGCGGCCCGGCACGGGCTGTCCTCCTCGCAGGCCAAGGCGCTGGGCGCGGTGCAGGAGCCGGTGCCGATGCGGGCGCTGGCCGGGCGGCTGGGCTGCGACGCGTCGAACGTGACCGGGATCGTGGACCGGCTGGAGTCGCTGGGCCTGGCCAACCGGGAGGCCGCCGCCGGCGACCGCCGGGTGAAGATCGTGGTGATCACGGCCGAGGGCCGGGACATCCTGAGCCGGATCCGCAGCGAGATGGCCCGCACCCACCAGGCCTTCGAGGCGATGACCGACGAGCAGCGGGTCGCCCTGCACTCGATCTGCGGGCAGGTCCTGCCGGTGCTGGCCGGCCGTACGGGCGGCGCGCAGCAGTAGCGGGCCGCCCGTACGGGGTGCTCACAGCGCTCCGGCGAGTTCCGGTGGCAGCGGCCGGTGGTGCAGCAGGGTGAGCGTGCGGGTGGCGCGGGTGAGGGCGACGTACAGGTCCCGCGGGGCCAGCGCGGCCGGCTCGACCACCACGACGTTGTCGAACTCCAGGCCCCTGGCCGCGGCGACGGTCAGAGCACCCGGGGCCGCGGCCGTACCGTTTGCTGCGATGACACCCAAGGTGCCGACGGCGGTGGGGAGTTCTGCCAGGGCCGCGGCGAAGTCGCCGTTCGGGACGGGGACGGCGCGCGGCCGTTCGGTGCCGGGGCGGACGGACTCGGGCGGCTGCCGGTCGGGGGCGGCCGTGCGCAGCACGGCGGCGGCGAGGGCCATGATCGGCCCCGGCGTCCGGTAGTTCACGGTGAGCCGCTCCTCGCGCCAGCGGCCGGACAGGTGCGGGTCCAGCATCTGGGCCCAACTGCGGGCGCCGGCGGGCGATCCGGCCTGGGCGAGGTCGCCGACGACGGTGAGCGAGTTGGTCGGTATGCGGCGCAGGACGGCTCGCCAGGCCATCGCCGAGAGCTCCTGCGCCTCGTCCACCACGACGTGGCCGTACGCCCAGGTGCGGTCGGCGCCGGCGCGTTCGGCGGTGGAGCGGTACGGGCCGTCGTCGTGGAACCGCCCGGCCAGGGCGGCGGCGTCCAGGAGGACGTCGTCGGTCTGCCCGGTGATGGTCAACACGCCCTGGGCGAAGGCGAGTTCTTCCGCCTCCTCGGCCTCGTTCGCGGACTCGGTCCGGTTGGCGGTCCCGGTTCGGTCCGTCGGGCGGAGCTCGCCGAGGAGTTCGGCGGCCTCGTCCAGCAGCGGGACGTCCTCGACCGTCCATGGCGCGCCGGGCGGGCGGAGCAGGGCGGCCGTGTGCTCGGGGGCGACCTGGGCGAGCAACTCCCCGTCGGTGAGCAGGCGTTCGAGGAGTTGCTGCGGGGTGAGGGCGGGCCAGAGCGGGTCGAGGGCGGCGCGGACCTCCGCCCGGGCCCACAGCTCGCGCGGGGCGTAGTGCGCCTCCTCCTCGTCGTACGGGCGGCCGAGGGAGAGTGCCTGGGCGATGGCCAGCGCGTCCAGCAGAGTGCGCAGGTAGTGGGCGCGGGCCCGGTTGTGCGGCGCCCGCAGGCCGCGGGCGGCGGACCGGGCCTGGGCGCAGGCACCGGCGGAGACGCGCAGCCCGTCGCCGAGGTCGATGCCCTCGGCGGGCGCCGACTGATGGGCGGCGACAGCCCGTTGGAGCACCTCGGCCATCCACGGGCCGCCCTTGGCCACGGCCGTTGCGGGCGCGTCGGTGCGGCTGGTGGTGACGTCGGGGAAGAGTTCGCCGACCGTGCGCAGCACCACCTCGGTCTCGCCGAGGGCGGGCAGCACCTCCTCGATGTAGCGCAGGAAGCCCGTGGTGGGGCCGATGACCAGCACGCCGCGGCGCTCCAGGGCGGCGCGGTGGGTGAACAGCAGGTAGGCGGCGCGGTGCAGGGCGGCGAGGGTCTTGCCCGTACCGGGGCCGCCCTGGACGACCAGCGCGCCGGGCAGCGGGGAGCGGATCACCCGGTCCTGCTCGGCCTGGATGGTGGCGACGGCGGCGCCCATCCGGCCGGTGCGCTCGCGGGCGAGGGCGGCGAGCAGGGCGGCCTCGCCGACCAGGGTGCGGTGGCCGGACTCGCCCAGTCCGGAGAGGTCGAGCGCCTCGTCGTCCAGGCGCGTGACCGTGCGGCCCTCGGTGTGCAGGTGGCGGCGGCGCACCACGGCGCCTGGACGGGCGGGGGTCGCGGTGTAGAACGGGCGGGCGGCGGGGGCGCGCCAGTCGAGCAGGAGGGGTTCGTACGCCTCGTCGGTCAGGCCGGTGCGGCCGATGTAGTGGACGGTGCCGTCGCGTTCGTCGAGGCGGCCGAAGCAGAGGCCGCGTTCCACCGCGCCGAGCCGGGCGGCGTGGCGGGCGGCCTCGCGGGCGCGGACCTCGCGCTCCAGCCGGACCTGGTGGGTGCCGCCGGCGGCCGCGCCGTGGCGGGCGCCCTCACTGGTGCGGTGGGCGCGCTCCCGGGCGGCGTCCAAGTGGGTGTAGAGCCGGTCGAGGTGGGCCTGTTCGGTGCGCAGGGCTTCGGCGAGCACCGGGTCGGCGGGTTCGGCGGGGGCGGCCGGTTCCGTGGGTTCCGCTGGAGTTCCGTTCATTCGTGTGGTATCCTTGCGGTGAGAAGATTTTAGGTTGATGTGACGCAGGCATTGAATCTGCCCAGCCTACCCCATCCGCCGACGTCCGGCGTGACCTCGGCTGTTAGGCTTGCGAAGCGTGAGCGCGAAGCCCCAGATCCCCAATGTCCTGGCCTCCCGGTACGCCTCGGCGACCCTGGCCCAGCTGTGGTCCCCCGAGCACAAGGTGGTCCTTGAGCGCCACCTGTGGCTCGCCGTCCTGAAGGCCCAGCAGGACCTCGGTGTCGAGGTGCCCGCGAACGCCGTCGCCGACTACGAGCGGGTGATCGACCAGGTCGACCTCGGCTCGATCGCCGCCCGTGAGCGGGTCACCCGCCACGACGTGAAGGCCCGGATCGAGGAGTTCAGCGAGCTCGCCGGCCACGAGCAGATCCACAAGGGCATGACCTCCCGGGATCTGACCGAGAACGTCGAGCAGCTGCAGATCCGCCAGTCCCTGGAGCACGTCCGGGACCGTACGGTCGCCGTCCTGGTGCGCCTGGCCGACCTGGCCGCCCAGCACTCCGAGCTGGTCATGGCCGGCCGCTCGCACAACGTGGCCGCGCAGGCCACCACCCTGGGCAAGCGCTTCGCGTCGATCGCCGACGAGCTGCTGGTCGCCTTCCGCCGCCTGGAGGAGCTGATCGCCCGCTACCCGCTGCGCGGGATCAAGGGCCCGGTCGGCACCGCCCAGGACATGCTGGACCTGCTCGGCGGCGACACCGACAAGCTGGCCGAGCTGGAGCGCCGGGTCGCCGCGCACCTCGGCTTCGACAACGTGCTGACCAGCGTCGGCCAGGTCTACCCCCGTTCGCTGGACTTCGAGGTGCTGACCGCCCTCGTCCAGCTGGCCGCGGCGCCGTCCAGCCTGGCCAAGACCATCCGCCTGATGGCCGGCCACGAGCTGGTGACGGAGGGCTTCAAGGAGGGCCAGGTCGGCTCCTCCGCGATGCCGCACAAGATGAACACCCGCTCCTGCGAGCGCGTCAACGGCCTGGCCGTCATCCTGCGCGGCTACGCCTCGATGACCGGCGAGCTGGCCGGCGACCAGTGGAACGAGGGCGACGTCTCCTGCTCGGTGGTGCGCCGGGTGGCGCTCCCCGACGCCTTCTTCGCCTTCGACGGCCTGCTGGAGACCTTCCTGACCGTCCTGGACGAGTTCGGCGCCTTCCCGGCCGTGGTCGAGGCCGAGCTGGACCGCTACCTGCCGTTCCTGGCCACCACCAAGGTGCTGATGGGCGCTGTGCGCGCGGGCGTCGGCCGGGAGACCGGCCACGAGGTCATCAAGGAGCACGCCGTCGCCTCCGCGCTGGCGATGCGCGCGGGTGCCCGGGAGAACGAGCTGCTGGACCGCCTCGCCGCCGACGAGCGCATCCCGCTGGACCGGGCCGCGCTGGACGCGCTGCTGGCCGACAAGCTCTCCTTCACCGGGGCGGCCGGGGCGCAGGTCGCCGAGGTCGTCCGCCAGGTGGAGGCCGTCGCGGCGGCCTACCCCGAGGCGGCCAAGTACGCGCCCGCCGACATCCTCTGACGGAGCCTCGGTCGTAGGACGGAGTCTCAGTTCTCCGACGAGGGCCCTGCCGCCGTTCCGGTGGTGGGGCCCTCGGGCGTCCGGGAGCGGCCGGGGTCGAACGGCGGGGTGGTGGTGGAGCAGGGCCAGTCGCAGTTCGGCTCGGCCACCGGCTGCTCCTCGGGCGCGAGCACGTTGCCCCGGACGGTGACCGAGGCGATCAGCCCGCCGCAGACCAGCAGGCCCGCGCAGATCAGCATCGCGGTGTGGAAGGCGGAGTCCACCGAGGAGGGCACCCGGTAGGCGTTGCCGCTCAGTCCCGCCATCGCCGGGAGGGCGGCCACCGCGAGCAGGCCGGCCGCCCGGGCGGCGGCGTTGTTGACGCCGCTGGCGATGCCCGCGTGCCGCACGTCGACGGCGGCCAGCACGGTGGCGGTCAGCGGTGCGACCAGCAGGGTCATCCCGGAGCCCATCACCACGACGGCGGGCAGCACGTCCGCCCAGTACGAGGATCCGGACCCGATGCGCAGCATCAGCAGCACCCCGGCCGCGCACAGCATCGGGCCGACGGTCAGCGGGATGCGCGGGCCGATCCGCTTGCCGAGGCGCCCGGCGCGTGCGGACAGGGTGAGCATCAGCAGGGTGATCGGCACCAGCGCGAAGCCGGAGGCCAGCGGGGAGAAGCCGGAGACGATCTGCAACTGCACCACCAGCAGGAAGAAGACCCCGCTGAACGCCGCGTAGACGCACAGGGTGACCAGGTTCACAGCGGTGAACAGGCGGGAGGAGAACAGCCCGAGCGGCAGCATCGGATCGGGCGCCCGCCGCTCGACGGCCACGAACGCGGCGGCGAGCAGCAGGCCGAGCACACCGCTGACCCAGACGCCGGGGGACAGGCCCTCTCCGGCGGCGGTGAGCGCGTAGGTGATCGCGCCGAGGGCGAGCGCGGCGAGCAGGGCGCCGGGTACGTCGAAGCGGCCGGTGGCGGACTCGTCGCGGCTCTCCGGGACGTACCGGGAGGTGACGGCGATCACCGCGGCGGCCAGCGGCAGGTTCAGCAGGAAGATCCAGCGCCAGCCGGGCCCGTCCACCAGCCAGCCGCCGAGGAAGGGGCCGACGGCGGCCGACACCCCGCCCAGGCCGGACCACAGGCCCACCGCGGCCGAGCGGTCGTCAGGGTGGAAGACCGCCTGGAGCATCGCGAGCGAGCCCGGGGTGAGCAGTGCGCCGCCGATGCCCTGGACGGCTCGGGCGGCGACCAGCACGTGGATGGTCGGGGAGGCGGCGCAGGCCGCGGAGGCGGCGGCGAACCAGACCACGCCGATCAGGAAGACCTTGCGCCGGCCGTAGCGGTCGCCGAGCGCGCCGCCGAGCAGGATCAGGCCCGCCAGGGTGAGCAGATAGGCGTTCAGGGTCCATTGCAGGGAGGCGAGGGAGGCGCCGAGGTCGGTGCCGATCCGGGGCAGGGCGACGTTCACCACGGTGCCGTCGAGCATCGCCATGCTGGAGCCGAGCACCGTCGCGAGCAGCACCCAGCGTCCCCGTGCGGTGCCCAGGCGCAGGGAGCCGGCTTCGGAGGTGGTCACGGCCCGATCCTGCGCCCCGTGGGGCGCACGTGACAAGGGTCACCGGGAGGCGTGTCGGTCGGGGACGGTGCGTGAACGGATGGTCGCGCGGGGGTGTGGTGATCGGCGCAGGGTCGCGGATCAGTGGCGCGGGGTGAATGGATTGTGCACGTACGGTGTGGCGGATCATTCGGAGGGTCACCGCGTTGCGGGCGTCGATTGCCGGTTCGAGAGATCGACATTGCGTCCCCCGAACGGATGAGTTTTAGTTCAGCGACCGCCCGGCCAGTCCGGACGGATCCGCCGGGTGGAACGCCGAGTCCTGCCGCTGCCCGGTGGTTCGAACTGAGCTCTGTACGGCAGGAGCGGGGGACCCACAGGTAAGTCGCCGGACCGGAGTTCGTGCTTTTCAGGGCGCGGACGTCCAGGACCGGCTCGGGGTGAAGCCGCGCATGCGGCCGGGCAACTCCAGCCCGAACCCGACAGCTCACCTCGCAGGCGTCGGAGAGGAAATCCCATGCCTGCACAGGCTCGTCGTTTCGCCCTGCCCCGTTTCGCCCTGCCCCGTGCCGCCCGCATCGGCATCGCCACCACCGTCGCCGGTGCCTCCTTCGTCCTGCCGCTGGTGACCACGATGAGCGGTCAGGCCGCCGCTGCCCAGGTCGTCGCGGCCGCACCGGCCGCCAAGGTCGTCAGCTCCGGCTTCGTCGCCCCGCTGGCCAAGCCGGTGCTGGGCGAGGCCTACGGCGTGGCCGGCTCGATGTGGGCCTCCGGCCACCACACCGGCCAGGACTTCGTCTGCTCCACCGGCACCCCGGTGCGCGCGATCGCCAACGGCGTCGTGGTGCAGGCCGGCAACGGCGGCGCCTACGGCAACCAGGTCGAGATCAAGCTCGCGGACGGCAAGTACGCGCAGTACGCGCACCTGTCCGTGATCGGCGTGAAGATCGGCCAGCGCGTCACCGTCGGCCAGCAGCTGGGCCTCTCCGGCGCCACCGGCAACGTGACCGGCCCGCACCTGCACTTCGAGGTCCGCACCGGTCCGAACTACGGCTCGGACATCAACCCGGTCGCCTACCTGCGGGCGCACGGCGTCGCGCTCTGACCCCACCGGGTTTCAGGAACCACCGCTGTCGCGGGGGCGAAACGGTCCTCCGGGATGGTCATGTCGGGTGACCGCTCGACCGGATGACCGCCGCGATAGTGGACATGGGCGCGGGACACGCCCACGGCCGGCCCGGCTTCACGGGACATCTTCCCCGAAGCCGGGCCGGCCCTTGCCGTTTTCGGCCCCGCGGCGTTCGGTGCTTCGAGCGTGGCGTCACCCCGGCTGTCTCCTGCGATGGGACAAGCTCGGGGCCGGTATGCGCCGGCCGGGGCGGCGGCGGTCGGGCCCCGGGGCGGTGACGGTCTTCCAAGGGCCGGCCGCCACCTGCTCGTTCGCCGTCGGCGACCGCGGCCGGAGCTGTGCGCCTAGCTCCGGTGGGCCGGCAGGCCGTGCTGGGCCGCGGTGAGGAGCTCGTGCATCCGGTGGCCGAAGTCCTCGGTGTCGCGGGCGGGTTCGGGAAAAACCAGGCGGACGTCGCGGTGGCCGTGCGAGTGGTCCAGGCGCAGCACCAGGCCGTGGCGGTCCAGGGCGAGCGGTCGCACGGCGGGGCGGTGGGTGAGCAGGGCCGGGTCGAGCAGCCCGGTGAGCAGGTCGAGGGCGTCGGCGTGGTCGTCGGCCAGATGGGTGAGCAGTGCGGCCTCGTGGCGGGCCAGCGGGTCCGGGATGGCGAGGGCGAGGTCGGCGGCCGTGAGCGCGCCGGTGCCGTACGGGGTGGCGAGCACGGCGTGGGCGACGTCGACCCCCAGGTGGACGCTCAGGCCGTCGTCGGCGAGGTGGGCCAGATGCAGCCGGCCGGCCAGGGTGAGCCGGGCGCGGACGCGGTCGCGGACGGCGACGGGGGAGACGTCGGTGACGTCGAGCACGACGGCCAGGCCGTCGGTGGCACCGGCGGCCGCCGCGGTGAGCGGCGCGTCCAGCGGGGCGCGCAGGCGCAGCCGGGAGCCGTGGACGGAGACCGGGGTGTCCAGGTCGTGGTGCTCGCCGAGGGCCCGGACGGTGAGTGAGGAGGCCGCGCTGAGCAGGTTGTGGACCCGGTCGGCGGTGGTGGGCTCGGGCACCTCGGCGTCGCCGCTCTGCTGGCTCATGGACGGACCTCCTTGTAGTTAGGTGAGCCTAACCTAATATTCGCGCGAAGGGGTGGCAAGCGGCGGGGCCCGGGCGCCGTGGCGGCGTCCGGGCCCCCGGGGGTGCCGGTGGCGGTTCAGGCGATGACGGCCTGGGCGTCGATCTCCACCAGCATGGGCTCCTGGGGGAGTTCGACGAAGACGGTGGTGCGGCAGGGCTTCACCCCGCCCGGCGCGATGTTCTCCTCGATGAACTCGGCGTAGGCCTCGTTCATCAGCGGGAAGTCGGCGCGGTCGGTGAGGTAGACGCGGAACATCACCACGTCCTCGATGCCGGCGCCGCCCGCCTTTACGACGGCCTTGACGTTCTCCAGGGTGCGGCGGGTCTGGGCCTTCACGTCGCCGTGGTGGAGGTACTCGCCGGTCGCCGGGTCCTGCGGGCCCTGGCCGGAAACCTGCAGGATCGGTCCCTTGCGGACGCCCTGGGAGAACGTCCATGCGGGGGCGGGGGCGCCGTCGGTGCGGATCTCGGTCTTGTCGGAGGACGCGGGGGGCATGGTGCTCCTTGTCGATGTGCGGCGGTACGTCAGAAGTCCTCGGGGCGCCCGCAGTCGGCCGAGGCGGCGCGGGCGGCGGCGAGCAGCTGCGGGAGGAGGTCCAGCACCTGCTCGTACGGGAGGACGACGTCGGGGACGGAGATGGAGGCGGCGGCGACGACCCGGCCGGTGGCGTCCCGGATCGGGGCGGCGACGCAGTTGATGAAGGCCTCGTGCTCGGCGTGGTCCTGCGCCCAGCCCTGGGCGGCGACCTGCTCCAGCTCGGCGAGCAGCGCCTCGGGCGTCGTGAGGGTGCGTTCGGTGTGCGGGGTGAAGTCGATCCCGGCCACCACGCGGCGGCGTTCGGGCAGCGGGAGGTCGGCCAGCAGCACCTTGGAGACGGCGGCGCTGTGCAGGGCGGCGCGCAGGCCGATCCTGGAGTACATCCTGACCGGGTGACGGGAGTCGAACTTGTCGATGTAGACCACCTCGCCGCCCTCGTAGGCCGCCAGGTGCACGGTCTGGCCGGTGGCGGAGTTCAGCTCGGCGAGGTGCGGGGCGGCGATCCGGCGGATGCCGCGCTGTTCCAGGGCGAGGCCGGAGAGGGCGAACAGGCCCGCGCCGAGGTGGTAGCGGTAGGCCGCGTCGCGGTAGACGAACCGTTCCTCCTCAAGGCTCTGGAGCAGCCGGAGCACGGTGGTCTTGTGCACGCCGAGGACCTCGGCCAGCTGGTCGAGGGAGCGCTCGCCCTCGCCGAGCTGGGCGAGGATGCGCAGGGCGCGGGTGACGGTTTGGCTCATCGGGCTCGGGCTCCGGTCGGGTGGCTGCGGTTCGTGCTCATTGTGCCCGGGCCGGATCGGCGGGCTCCCCCGGCCGGGGCCCGGCCGGTGCCGAGCCGCTAGCCCGGCCGGAGGGCAGGGCCGGGGAGGTGATGCCCCCGGCGGTGATCCGGGTGGCCGCCCAGTCGGCCGGGGAGGCGTCGAGCAGCGCGGCCACCACCGGGACGGGCGGCAGCTCGGCCTGGTCGCCGTGGGCGGTCAGCGCGCAGGCCGCGCCCAGGTGGCCGAGCCGCAGCCGTCTGCGCTGGTCCAGACCGCGGAGGGTACCGGCCAGGTAGCCGGCCGCGAAGGCGTCGCCGGCGCCGGTGGCCTCCACCACCTCGACGGCCAGGGCGGGTTCGGCGACCGCGGTGCCGTCCCGCTCCAGGGCGGTGACCACCCGGGCCGCGTCCTTGACCACCACGGTGGCGGGGGAGGGGAATCGACGGCGCAGCGCCGCGGGCTCGTCGGTGCCGAAGGCGGCCCGGGCCTCGTCGGCGCCGAGCAGCAGCAGGTCGGCGGCGTCCAGCAGCGTTGGGAGCACGGCCGGGTCACGGTCCTGCCAGAGCGCGGGCCGCCAGTTCAGGTCGAAGCTGACCAGCCGGTCCGGGCGGCGGTCGGCGAGCAGGGCGCGCAGCAGGGCCAGGCAGTCGTCGGAGAGCGCGGCGGTGATGCCGGACAGGTGCAGCAGGCGGGCGCCGGCCAGCAGGGCGGCGGTGGCCGGATCGGCGAGCAGGGCGGGGGAGAGCGCGGCGGCCGCGGAGCCGCGCCGGTGGTAGTGCAGGCGGCTGCGGCCGGGGCCGAGGTCGTGCCGGTGGCCGGTGGCGCCGCCGACCTCCTTGAGGTAGAGGCCGGTCGGGCGGTGCGGGTCGACGGTGACGCCCGAGACGTCCACGCCGCGGGAGGCGAGCTCGGCGAGCAGCCGGCGGCCGAAGCCGTCGCCACCGACCCGGCTGACCCAGGCGGTCGGCACGCCGAGCGCGGCCAGTGCCCCGGCCACGTTGGACTCCGCGCCGCCGACGGACAGCCGGAAGTTCTCCACGGCCTCCAGCGGGCCCGGGCGGTCGGGCAGCAGCACGGCCATCGACTCGCCCACGCAGACGGCCGTCGGGGGAGGCCCGGGGCGGGTCGGGCCCGGGGTTTCCTGTCGCGGCATCTGCTGGGCTCCTGGTGGCAGTCGGTTCCGTTGACCGTGATCCGGCGCCGATGCTAGAACCGTGCTGCCAACATGTGCAACTCTCGTTGCACATGTTGCAACGCGATGCACGGAGGATGACGGTGGAGCAGACCTTCTCGGGCGACCGCGCTCCGGTGGGCGGCAGTGCCTTCGCGAGCAGCGCGACCGGGGCGGGGATCGCCGAAGGGGCGGTGGCGGCCTTGGCCGACGAGACCCTCGACTGGCGGTTCAAGGCCGCCCCGCCGGAGAGCTGGGGGCACACCGTCCGCGACTGGCTCGCCACCGGGCCCACCCTCTCCTCGCTCGGCACCCCGCTGCTCACCCTCGACGGTGCCGCGCTCGACCACAACGTCCGCACCATGGCCGACTGGTGCGCCGAGGCGGGCGTCGCCCTCGCCCCGCACGGCAAGACCACCATGGCGCCCGAACTCTGGCAGGCCCAACTCGCCGCCGGCAGCCACGGCATCAGCCTCGCCAACGTGCCGCAGGTGCGGGTCGCCCGCGCCTTCGGCGTCCAGCGGATCCTGCTCGCCAACACCCTGCTCGACCCGGCCGGACTCGGGTGGCTCGCCGCCGAACTGGCCGCCGACCCGGGCTTCGCCTTCCTCTGCTGGACCGACTCCACCGAGGGCGTACGGCTGATGGACGAGGCGCTGCGCGCCGCCGGGACCGAGCGGCCGGTCGAGGTGCTGGTCGAACTCGGCGGTCCGGGCGGGCGGACCGGCGTGCGCGGAGTGGACGCGGCCGTCGAGGTCGCCGCCGCCGTGCTGCGTGCGCCCACCCTGCGGCTGGCCGGCGTCGGCGGGTACGAGGGCGCCCTCGCGCACGATGCCGCGGCCGACGGGCTGGCCGCCGTACGCGGCTACCTGAAGGCGCTCGGCGAGCTGCACGGCCGGCTCGCCGGCGGCTACCCGGGCGGCGCCCGGCCGGTGGTCTCGGCCGGTGGCAGCGCCTACTTCGACCTGGTAGTCGAGGAGTTGGCCGCCCTGCCGGAGGCGCTGGTGGTGCTGCGCTCCGGTGCGTACATCGCCCACGACGACGGCTTCTACCAGGGCATCTCGCCGCTCGGCCGGGGCGGCGACACCCCGTTCCGCGGCGCGCTGCACGGCTGGGCCCGGGTGGTCTCCCGGCCGGAGCCGCACCTGGCGCTGCTGGACGCGGGCAAGCGCGACCTGCCCTTCGACGAGGGCCTGCCCGCGCCGCAACGAGTCCGCGGCGAAGGGGAGTTGACGGGAACGGCGGTGCGGATCACCGCGCTCAACGACCAGCACGCCTTCCTCCGCGGCGCGGGCGACCTCGCGCCGATCGGCGCGGTGGTGCGGCTCGGGGTCTCGCACCCGTGCACGGCCTTCGACAAGTGGACCGCCCTTCCGGTGCTGGACTCCGCGGACGCGGCCGAGCCGGCGGTCACCGGACTGGTCAGGACGTTCTTCTGATGGCCGAGGCGGAGAGAGCCCCGGTCTCCGAGGGCAGGGCCGCGGTCTCCGAGGACACGGTCTTCAAAGGGGCGACGGTCGTCGACGGGACCGGCGCCGAGCGCTACCGCGCCGACGTACGGATCGCCGGAGGCCTGATCGCCGAGATCGGCCCGGGCCTGGACGGGCCGTCGACCGTGGACGCCGACGGGCTGGTGCTCGCTCCCGGCTTCATCGACATGCACGCCCACTCCGACCTCGCCCTGCTGCTCGAACCCGAGCAGCCGGCCAAGGTCACCCAGGGGGTCACCTGCGAGGTCCTCGGCCAGGACGGCCTGTCCTACGCCCCGGTGGACGACACCACCCTGCCCGCGCTGCGCCGCCAACTGGCGGGCTGGAACGGCGATCCGGCGGGCCTCGACTGGGACTGGCGCGACGTCGCCGGCTACCTGGACCGGATCGACCGCACCGGGCCCGCCGTCAACGCCTGCTACCTGGTCCCCCACGGCTCGCTGCGGATGCTCGCCGTGGGCTGGCAGAACCGCCCGCCGACTCCGGCCGAACTCGACCGGATGCGGCAGGAGTTGGCCAAGGGCTTGCTGGACGGCGCGGTCGGCATGTCCAGCGGCCTCAGCTACACCCCCGGGATGTACGCGGACACCGCTGAACTGGTCGAGCTGTGCACCGTGGCCGCGGCCTACGGAGGCTTTCACGCGCCGCACCAACGATCCTACGGGCGCGGCGCGTTGGAGGGTTACGCGGAGATGGTGGAGATCGCCCGGCGGTCCGGCTGTGCGCTGCACCTGACCCACGCCACGATGAACTTCGGTGTGAACCGCGGCCGGGCCGGCGAACTGCTGGAGCTGGTCGACCGGGCGCTCGCCGACGGTGTCGATCTCACCCTGGACAGCTACCCCTACCTCCCCGGATCCACCACACTGGCCGCCCTGCTGCCCAGTTGGGCCACCGAGGGCGGACCGGGCGCGACCCTGTCCCGGCTCGCCGACCCGGCCGACCGCGAGCGGATCCGGTGCGCGATGGAGGAGCGGGGCAGCGACGGCTACCACGGCGTGGTCGCGGACTGGGCGACGATCCAGATCTCCGGCGTCCGCTCGGAGCGGCTCGCCGGGGCGGTCGGCCGGACGGTCGCCGAGCTCGCCGCCGAGCAGGGGCGGAGCGGGACGGAGGCCTTCCTCGACCTGCTGCGCCAGGACGAGTTGGGCACCACGGTGCTCCAGCACGTCGGGCACGAGGAGAACGTCCGGGCGGTCATGCGCCACCCGGCGCACACCGTCGGCAGCGACGGGCTGCTGGTCGGTGCCCGGCCGCACCCGCGGGCCTGGGGCACCTTCGCCCGCTACCTCGGCCACTACTGCCGGGAGTTGGGCGTGCTCACCCTGGAGGAGACGGTCGCCCGGATGACCGGCCGGCCCGCCGCCCGGCTGGGACTGGACCGACGCGGCCGGATCGCCCCCGGCTTCCATGCGGACCTGGTGCTCCTCGACCCCGAACGGGTCCGGGACGCCGCCACCTTCGAGAAGCCCCGGCTGCCCGCCGAGGGCATCGAGTACGTCTACGTCAACGGCACCGCCGTCGTCCGGCAGGGTCGCACCACCGGCGCCCGGCCCGGGCGCGCCCTGCGCCGCACCGACCGAGGGACTCTGGCCCGATGAGCGATCTTCCCGAGCTGTGGGACGACCCGGTGATCGCGGTGGTCCGCGCACCCCGGATCCCGGACGCCGCCGCGCTGTGCGCCGCACTCGCCGATGGCGGCATCACCTTCACCGAATTCACGTACACCACGCCCGACGTGACGGACCATCTGGTCAGTGCATCCCGAGCCGGGTGGCGGGTCGGGGTCGGGACGGTGCTGACCGCCGAGCAGGCCGAGCGGGGGATCGACGCCGGGGCGTCCTTCCTGGTCACCCCCGGCTGCCGGCCCGAGGTCGCGCGGGCCGGGCGGGCCCGCGGGGTGCCGGTGGTGCTGGGGGCGCTCACCCCGACCGAGGTGGCCCGGGCGGTCGACCTGGGCGCCGCGGCCGTCAAGATCTTCCCGGCCCGGTCGTTCGGCCCCGGGTACTTCAGGGACCTGCGCGGCCCGTACCCGGACGTGCCGCTGGTGGCCTCCGGGGGGGTGAACGCGGGCAACGCGGCCGAGTTCCTGGCGCAGGGGGCGATCGCGGTGTGCGCGGGCACGGACGTGGTGCCGCCGGCGGCGGTCGAGGCGGCGGACTGGGCGGAGATCACCCGGCGGGCCAGGGAGTTCACCCGGGCGTGCGCGGCGCGGGCCTAGCGAGGGGCGACAGGGGCGGGGTGCTGGGGTGGCGGGGTGCGCGCGGGTACGGCGGTGGTTCCGTGAAGGTGCGAGGAGGGCTGTCGGGACGGCCGGGATTGGACGAGAATCGGTGGCACCCGGCTCAGCCCGGCCCCTCGGCTCTCGGCCCTCACGGCCCCCGGACCCGGTAGGAGGACCCACCCCATGACCTCGACCCGCCCCGGCCCCGACTGGCTGGCCGACGCCGTCCTCTACCAGATCTACCCGCAGACCTTCGCGGACTCCGACGGCGACGGCATCGGCGACTTCGCCGGGATCGCCGAGCACCTCGACCACCTCTCCTGGCTCGGCGTGGACACCGTCTGGCTCAACCCCTGCTTCGCCTCGCCGTTCCGCGACGCCGGATACGACGTCACCGACTACCTCATCCCAGCCCCGCGCTACGGCCGCACCGAGGACCTGGTCGCGCTGGTCGAGGCGGCCCGCCGCAAGGGCATCCGCATCCTGCTCGACCTGGTCGCCGGGCACACCTCCGACCGCCACCCCTGGTTCCAGGCGGCCGCAGAGGATCCGGCCGACCACCGCTACATCTGGTCGGACCGGCAGGTGGACGGCTTCGTCGCCTCGCCCGGCAGCCGCCCCGGCTGGTACCTGCCGAACTTCTTCGACTGTCAGCCGGCACTCAACTTCGGTTATGCGCGTGGCAGTTCCGAGGAGCCGTGGCGCCAGCCGGTGGACGCCGAGGGCCCGCGTGCCAACCGGGCGGCGCTGCGCGGGATCATGGCGCACTGGCTGGGCCTCGGCGTGGCCGGCTTCCGGGTGGACATGGCGTACTCGTTGGTCAAGGACGACCCGGGCCGGGTCGAGACCGCCAAGCTCTGGACCGAACTGCGCGACTGGCTGGACCGCTCCCACCCCCGGGCCGCGCTCCTCGCCGAGTGGGGCGAGCCGGCCGCCGCCGTTTCGGCCGGATTCCACGCGGACTTCTTCCTGCACTTCGGCGGGGACGACCACGGCCTCCCACTGCGCTCGCTGTGGAACAACGGCGGCGGCACGGTGGAGGAGTTCTGGCAGCAGGGCCCGTGCTACTTCGAGGCCGAGGGGCGCGGCACCCCGCAGACCTTCCTGGACGCCTGGCGCTCGGCCGCCGAACTCACCGAGGGCAACGGGCACATCGTCCTGCCCACCGCAAACCACGACTTCTCACGGCTCGCCGCCGGCCCGCGCTCGGGCGAGCAACTCGCCCCCGCCTTCGCCTTCCTGTTCACCTGGCCGACCCTGCCCGCGGTGTACTACGGAGACGAGATCGGCATGCGCTACCTGCCCGGGCTGCCGGACGTCGAGGGCAGCGTGCTCGGGCCGCGCTACAACCGGGCGGGCTCCCGGACCCCGATGCAGTGGACGCCGGGCCCCTCGGCCGGCTTCTCCGCCGCGGCCCCCGAGCGGTTCTACCTTCCGGTGGACCCGGACCCGCGGCGCCCGGACGTGCTCTCCCAGCGCGCGGACCCGACGTCGCTGCTGCACACCGTCCGGCGGCTGATCGCGCTGCGCCGCGCCCACCCCGGGCTGGGCTCGTCGGGCGGGGTGGAGGTGCGGCACGCCGGGTACCCGCTGGTCTACGTCCGGTCGGGGCGGTACCTGGTCGTCGTGAACCCGCGCCGGGAGCCGGGGAGGGTCCGTCTGGCGGGCGACCCGGGCGGCGTGGGGGCGGTGGGTGCGGTGCGGCCGCTGGAGGTGCAGGGCGTGCGGGTGGTGGACGGCGAACTGCGGGCGGAGGGCTTCTCGTACGGCGTGTTCGAGCTGGGCTGAGCGGCCGCTCGGCCTTCCGGTCAAGAGCAGATGGTTGTAAGCTACATCCATAGATGGTTGCATTTGCCACCCGCATTGGTTGCATTTGCCACCTTGATCGGAAGTTTCACCGGAGGACGGTACGAACGCCATGAGCACACCCCAGACCACCGCCGCGGCGCCCACGCTGGGGCACTCGCTCAAGCACCTCGCCGTCCACCTGCTCACACCGCTGCTGATGTGCCTCGGCATGGCCCTCGCCTACCAGGGCGCCTTCCACCAGCCGGAACCGCACCACCTCAAGGTCGCCGTGGTCGGCTCCGGCCCCCAGGCGCACGGCTTGGCCCAGGCGATCCAGGGCAAGGCCGGCGACTCGCTGGACGTCCGCACCGTCGACGACCGCGCCGCCGCCGAGCAGCAGCTGCGCGACCGCGATCTGGTCGGTGCCTTCGTGCCCGACGCCAGGAGCCCCGAGCTGATCGTGGCCAAGGGCAACTCGGACACCTCGGTGGTGGCCGCGAGGGCGGTGTTCACCAACGTCACCGACAAGCAGGGCGTGCCGCTGCACGTCACCGACCTCACCACCCTCGCCAAGGGCGACCCGACCGGCCAGGGCCTGTTCTTCCTGCTGGTCGCGCTGAGCATCGGCTCCTACGCCAGCGTCGCGGCGATCGGCGCCGCCGGTGCCGGACTGAGCCTGCGGATCCGGGCGCTGGTCGGCGTGGCGGTCTCGCTGGTGGTCAGCGTGATCGGGATCGTCACCGCCGGGCCGGTCTTCCACGTCGTCGACCACGACTACGCCGCGATCTGGGCGCTCGGCTGGCTCTACTCCGCGGGCATAGTCCTGATCGGCATCGGTCTGCACAGCTTCCTGAGGAAGTGGACCACGCTCGCGCTGATGGTGCTGTTCGTGATGCTCAACTTCACCTCCTCCGGCGGCATCTACCGGCCCGAGCTGCAGAACGGGTTCTTCGGGGCCCTGCACGGTTTCTGGACCGGCGCCGGCTACCTGGAGGGTGCGCGCAGCATCATGTACTTCGACGGCGGGGCCGGGCTCGGCGGTCACGTACTGACCCTGGCGGTCTGGCTGCTGCTGGGCGGGGCGGCCCTGGTGGCCGCGGCGATGTACGAGGGCCGCGGACGCCGTTCGGCAGGGGCGTCGGTGGGGACGTCGTCGGAGGTGTCGGTGGAGGCCGAGGAGGAGATGGAGGAGGCGGTCGCGGTCTGAGGACCGTACGACCGCAGGGACCTCGAAGACTTCACCCGGCGCCACGGGCATCGCGCCGGGTGGGGACCGGCGGCCCGCGCCCGGCCTTGGACACGCCGGGCGCGGGCTCCTTTGCTCTTGACCTCGCTCTTGATCCCGCTCTTGGTCCGCTCTACTGCCGCCGGGCCGGTGGCCGGGTGAAGCAGCAGTCCCCGCAGAGCCCCGCGCCCGGGCCGATCCGGTAGTAGAGGCAGCAGCTCGTCCGCCGGAAAGCCGCCCCGCGCGGGCCGGTGAGCAGCGTGCCGGAACCCGTCAGAGGCGGACGGTCCAGTAGCTGCGCGACCAGTTCCCGGGCCGGGCCCGCTGCGTGGCTGTCCAGCACCCTGAGCGTGCCGGCCAGCGCCGAGGCGGCGTTGCCGCACAGCAGTCGCGCCGAGAGCGGTACGGCGGCGCGCACCGCTGCGGCCAGTGGCTCCAACTGGCCGATCAGGACGGCCCGATGGAGCTGATCGACGAGGCTCTCGGAGGTGGGACGGGCCGGTTCGGGTGGTGTCCAGAGGTCGATCGGCCCCTGGTCCGGGATCCGTACCCAGGCGCACTCCAGCGTCGGGACCGTCCCCAGCAGGACGGCCGACCCCAGGCCCACCGACCAGAAGCGGGCGGCCAGGCCGAGGTGCAGGATCGAGGCGGCGACCCGGAGTTCGGTCGTGCCCAGGCGCTGCGCCACCATCCGGACCCGGGCCGCGAGCGGGGCGTCCGGGCCGGTGCCGTACAGCTCGGGGAGGGGGCGGAAGCCCGGCGGCGGGGTGGTGGTTGCCGAGGTGTCGAGGGCGAAGTAGGGGCCGACGGAGGCGAGCCGGGTGTAGTCGGGGTGCCTCCCCCCGGCCGGGCCCCTCCCGTGACCGATCGACGGGTGCTGGGGCGCGGGGTTCAACGGCCTTCCCCTGTGTGGTCGTTGGACCCCGCGCCGGCTTCGGTCGGCCCGGGGGCGGTCGGGCGGTCGGGGAGCATCGGGGCCTCCAGGGATCCGGGTGATCGGGCGGATGGCGGCACCCGGCCCGGCCGGGTGCCGGAAGGCCCTGGTCGGGTGGTGTTCGGGCGGTGGTCAGCCGCGCACGGTGAAGTCGCCACCGGTTGTGCGGATGAACGGTACCGTGCCCTGGCAGTCCGCGACCGGTGCGCCGAAGAAGCCCCAGACCCAGCCGATCCGGTCCCCGTGCCGACCGTGGTCCTCGACCGAGAGCGCGACCTTCTGCCCCACCACCGGTTCGCCCGGGAACCACGGCACCTCGCCCTTGGTGACCACTCCGGTGGCGATGGCCTCCCGGCCGCCGACGGCCAGGCAGGTGATGTCCCCCTCGAAGTCGGCGACCAGCCGGCCGTCGGTGTGCACGTGGCGGACGTGGAAGTGTCCGCGGGTGGTCTCCGAGGGCTTGAGGGCGTCGGCGCGGGCGTCGATCGTGAACTGCACGGGATCGCCCTCGAAGGTGCTGAAGTTGGAGTCCAGGACGGTGTCGCCGGTGCCGTGCAGGCTCACGGACGCGTTGCCCGCGGCGGTCGGCGCCCCCGGAGGGACCGGTCTGCCCATGGGGGTCGGCTTCCCTGCGGGGGTCAGCCCCTTCGTCGTGGGGGCCGGTTCCCCGGCGGTGGCCGGGGTCGAGGTGGCGACCGTCGCGGCCAGGAGACAGAGTACGGCTGCGGTGACGGCGGGGCGGCGGTTCACGGTGGTTCGCCCTCCTGTGCGGGGTTGTTCCGACGGCATCGATTCTGGCCCGGGCGGGCGGGGCGAACCTCCCGCTGGAGAGGGGAGTTGTCTCCATCGCGGGGAGGATCCCCGCCTCCCCCGGGAGAGCTGCCCGTAGGCTCGGCGGTGTGCGTACCGATCCACCGATCCGCCCCGACCGGCTCCGGCGTTGGCCCGCCGTCACCGCCGCCCTCCTGCTGCTCGCGCCCGCCGCGCTCGCGCACCCGGGAGATCGCGGGGCGGCGCTGCTGCTCGCCCTGACGGCCGTGCTCGCCGCGGTGGTGGCGCTGCTGCCGTGGCCGCTCGGCCGGATCACGCTCGCCACCGCGGCCGGCGCGGCCGCCGGAGCCTCGCTGCTGGTCGACCTGTGTTACCCGGGGCCGTACCGACTGCCCGCGTTCTGGGTGCCGTTCGAATGGCTCGCGCTGATCGGCGTGCTCTTCCGAGCCCTCCGCAGGCTGCCCGACCGCTGGGCCGGGCCGATCGGCGCACTGGTCGGCCTCGCGGCCGTGGTGCTGCCGCTGCGCTTCGCCCTCCGGATGCCCCAGGGCGGCGCGGCCGGCCTAGTGGGCGGCGTGCTGTTCTCCCTGCTGCCGGTGCTCGGGGTCGCCGGGGCGAGCCTCTACCTGCGCGTCCTGGACGCCCGCCGGGAGCGGGCCGTGGCCGGGGCCAGGCGTGAGCAGCGGCTCGAAGTCGCGCGCGGGCTGCACGACTTCGTCGCCCACGAGATCACCGGCATCGTGCTGGAGGCCCAGGCCGGCCAACTCCCGGGCCAGGAAGCGGAGGAGACCGCCGCGCTGCTGCGACGGCTGGAGGAGGCGGGGCTGCGCGCGCTCGACTCGATGGACGAGATGGTGGGCGCGCTGCGCGAGGACCAGGAGGCGGCCGGAACCACGCGGCGTCTGGGCCTGGCCGATCTGCCGGAGCTGGTGGCCCGCTTCGGCACGAAGGGTGGCCCGCGCGCCACCGTCGACCTCGCGCCGGACGCCGCCGGACTGCTCACCGCCGAGGCCCAGGCCACCGCGTACGCCGTCGTCCTGGAGGCCCTGACCAACGTCCGCCGGCACGCCCCGCGGGCCACCGGGGTGACGGTCCGGGTGGCCCCCGAACCGGACGGCCGCGCGGTACGGCTGACCGTCGGTGACACGGGTGGGCCGGCCACCCGTGGGCTCCGCCCGCGCCGCCGCCCCGGCGCGGGCGGCACCGGCCTGGCCGGCCTGGCGGCCCGCACTGCCGCGCACGGCGGCACCCTGACCTCGGGCCCGCTCGACCCGTCGGGCTGGCAGGTGTGCTGCGTCCTGCCGGGGAGGTAGCGGCGACCCGTACCCCGGGTGTTCGCGGGGATGGGCGGAGCGCTAAGTTGAACGCGTTCAATCCTGAACGCGTTCAAAGCTCTGCTCGGGGGTATCGAATGAGCGAGTCTCTGCCTGCGCAGCCCGGCTATGCGGCCGAGGCCGAGCTGTTCGACCGGTCGGATGGACCGCGCGCGGAGCCCGTGCGGGGGCGGGTCGGGCCCAGCGGACGGGTGCTCGTCGCGCTGGCCGGTGTCGCGGGGGTGCCGTGGGCCGTTGCCGGGCGGGGGGAGGCCGGCTGGTTCTGGGTCCTGTTCGGCGGGTGGCTCGGGATGACCTTGCTGCCGCTGGCCGTACCGCGCGAGCCGGGGTTCCGGCGTGCCTGTCTCGGCGTCGGCTGGCTCCAGCTCGGGATCGGGTTCGCGTGCTCGATCCCGTTCGTCCTGATCCCGCTGCCGCTGCTCGTCTTGGCCTTCCCGTCCGGCGTCATGCTGCTGCTCACGGGCCGGCGGAACCGCGGTGCGGTGGGGACGGTGGCCGCCGCGCTGCTCGCGGCGGGCCCCATCGGGCTCCTCGCCCACGGCGGGTGGACGCACATGTAGGTGTCAGGACCCGGCGGCCGGGGCGCAGGCCGGAGCCCCCGGGCCGCCTGCCTGCGCCCCCTCGCTCGTGGACGGCGGCGTAGACGTGGTCCTTGTCGGGCCGCAGGCCGGTGATCCGGGCGTGGTGCACCTGGGCCTCGGTGCCGGAGTTGGCATGGCGTCCCGGTGGGTGCGGGTCTCGGCCTGCTCGGTCCGTCCGAAGCCGCCGTGCGAGGTCCCGTACACCACGCGGGGGTTGGAGACGGAGGAGGTGGTGTGCCAGGAGACCACGACCTGGCGCGAGGCGTCCGAGCCGAACTGCAGGTGCAGTCCGCCGACCCGCGGGGCGCCTGCCCAGCCCGGCCGCTCCCACAGCAGCGGGGAGGCGGCGGCGGGGGTGGCCGCGACGCCGGAGAGGTAGACGGCGCCGCCGAGGCTCAGGCCGGTCGCCCCGGCCAGGAGCCCGCACCGGCTGACGGACGGGCGGCCGGCGGGCGGGCGGCCGGACGGGTCGGCGAGCGGGCTGCCGGACGGGCTGGCGAGGTGACTGGCGGGGGGACGTCCGCTGGAAGCGCTCATGGCGGCCAGCCTCACCGGACGGAGGTGAACCGCGCCGGACCGCCGGCGTGAACTTTCCCGCGCACCGGGTGGTGCGGAAGACTGCCGGGCGTGACGAGTGCGAACGGTGAGTGTCCGCGGGTGATCCGGGTCTTGATCGCGGACGACCAGGAGGCGGTGCGGCGCAGCGTGCGGCGGATCCTGGAGGCCCAGCCGGACATCGAGGTGGTGGGTGAGGCCGTCGACGGGCTGGCCGCGCTGGAGCTGGCGGCCGAAGTGCGACCGGACGTCGCGCTGGTGGACATCCGGATGCCGAGGATGGACGGGCTGGAGGTGACCAGGCGGCTGTCCGGCTCGGTGCGGGTGGTGGTGCTGACCACCTTCGACCTGGACGAGTACGTCTACCCGGCGCTGCAGCACGGCGCGTCCGGGTTCCTGCTGAAGCGTTCCGGCCCCTCCTTGCTGGCCGAGGCGGTGCGGGCGGCGGCGGACGGGGAGAGCCTGATCAGCCCGTCGGTCACGGTCCGGCTGCTGAGGCACGTGACGGCGCCGCGCCGGCCCGCGCGGTCGGCCGCGCCGGTGGCGGCGCTGACCGAGCGGGAGGTGGAGATCGCCGGGCACGTCGCGGCGGGCCGTACCAACGCCGACATCGCGGCCGAACTGTTCATCTCCGCGGGGACGGTGAAGACCCACGTGGCCAGCATCCAGCGCAAGCTCGGCGTGGCGAACCGGGTCGGGATCGCGGTGCACGCCTGGGAGATGGGGTACCCGGTGCCGCAGTAGCGGCCATCCGTGCGGCCACGTCCGCAGGGTCCGCCCGCGCGGTCACGTCCGCACGAGCGCGTCCACGGAGCCGAGGGGATGCTCCGTGGACGCGCGGAACCTGCGAGGCGGGGGTGGCCTCCTCCGGACATGATGTCCTCGAAGGCCGGTAGTTCGATCGTCGACCGAGGTACCAGCGGCAGACCCTGATCCGTCTCGACCTGTCGCCACTGCCTCCTGCGGTCGAACTGCCTTCAGCTACCTCGCAGGTCCATCTCCCATCATGCGCCTCCCCCGGCGTGTGCGCCAGGGTCAACGGCTCGAATTCGGGCAAATTTCGCAAGTCGGGAACCGGTGTGCCCGGGCCCCGCGGCTCGGGCCGCCGCATGCGGCGCTCGGTCGCCGTCCGGAGCCTCGGCTGCCGCTCACGGCTTCGGCCAACCGTCCACGAAGCTCAGCGTCCGGTGGTACGGCCCGTCCGGCCCGGTGCTGCGGTAGTCCTCGGTGCTGCCGCCGGTGCGGACGGTGCGGTCGCCGTCGTGGCGCCGGGCGGTGGGTCGCAGGGTGTGGTCGACGGTGGAGCGCTCGGTGACGTGGTTGCCGGTCGAGGTGGTGGCCTCGCGGTGGTAGCCGAGGTCCATCGCGGTGTTCTGGTCGGTGTTCCCGGCGGCGTCGTGGATCACCTCGTAGGTGACGTCCAGTGGTTCACCCTCGTGCACGGTGGTGGTGCGGTGCGGCCCGCCGCCCCAGGTGGCGGTGGTGCGGGTGAGGTCGGTGCCGTTGTGCAGCGTCACGTCGTTGCCGCTGTCGCGCAGCTGCTGGGCGGAGCTGAACGCGAGGTCGTCGCGGACCTCGGTGGTGATCCGGCCGTGCGAGGTCTGCACCCAGCCGCGGGCGAGGTCGTGCCTTGCGGCGGTGACGGTCCAGTCGCCGCTGCCGCCGCCGTGGTCGGTGAGCTCGGTGCCGACGGCCGCCTCGGGGGCGACCCGGTACTCGGTGAGCTGCCCGGAGGTGCGGGCGGTGCCGTGGTCGACCTCGGCGAACAGGTTGACCTGACCGGTCCAGACGTCGTTGCTCTGCGCCTCGGCCGCGTTGACCGTGATGCCGAGGCTGTGCGGGCGTCCGTCGAGCAGCAGGCCGACGTACGGGGTGAGGTCGAGCCGGTAGGCGGGCAGGTCGAAGGCGAAGACGCCCGGGACCGGCCGCCACAGCAGCGGGTCCCAGCCGCCGGTGTAGATCACCGGGTAGGGCCAGACCGCGCCGGCCACCCGGCCGTCCACGGTGAGCCGCAGCTCGCGGAACGGTCCCTTGCCGCAGGCGCCGACCGACGGGTTGGCGGTGACGAAGGCGTCCGGTGCGGAGGCGTACGCGAACTCCTCGCAGGCGCCGCCGCCGCGGGCGTAGACCTCGGCGGTCAGGCGCTCCAGGTTCTGCGGGAAGGTGAGGTCCCTGCCGGTGCTCGGAGCGGTCTGGGTGAGCGCGAACGGGCCGGTGGTGAGGATCCGGTCCGCGCCTCGGGCGGCGGGCCAGCGATCGTTGGCGGTGTAGAAGGTCAGGCTCGCCGAGATCTTGTAGACGCCGGTGTAGGTGGTGTCGGTGACGTTGGCGAGGTCGAAGGAGAAGGGCTGCGGTCCGGCCTCGAACAACGGGGCGTAGCGGGTGAGATCGCGTTCGACGTTCCACTGGATGCCGTCCTTGGACGGCTCCGGGGTGGAGGACAGCAGTACCTGGACGCCGCCGATGCGGACGCTGAAGATCCGGTCGAACTGCCGCCCGGCGACCTGCCCGTGGAGGTCCAGGACCACGGAGGACCAGGGGCCGGCGCAGTCGGCCGGCGGGGTGAGGGTGGCGGTGTACGGGGTGTCCGGCGGGCTGCCGTAGCCGTTGCGGAACTCGCGGTCGTGCATCACGTCGACGGTGCAGGAGCGGGTGTCGGGGCGGGTGAGCGGCTTGGTGGCCGTGGTCGGGTCGTGGTAGTCGCTGCCGAAGTCGGCGTGGGCGGGAGCGGCGGCGGTGAGGGTGCCGGCCAGGGACAGGGCGACGGCGCCGATGAGTCCGGCGGCGCGGCGCGGCAGGGGAGTTCGGGCCGCGGACGGACGGGACATGGGCGGCCGGGACTCGGCGCGGCCGGGGGCCGGCGTTCGGGAGTCGGTCCGGCGGAGCAGGGGGCGCAGGGCCAAGGTGGATCCCCGGGGTCGTCGGGCGGCCCGTCGGCGCGCGACGGGCCCGGTGGGTGATCCGGGCATCCTTTCGGCGGTGGCATGTGAGCGTCAAGAGTCGCTTCCGGAGGTACTCCGGCCTGCACAACTCCTGTAGTTGCTGCGGCTCCTGTGGTCACTACGGCCGTTGTGGGCAGTGCGGCTGGTGCGGATCACTACAGCTGCTGTGGGCGCTGCCGGCTGTGTGGCTGCGGGAGGTCCCGTGGCCCCTACCGGTCCTCCAGCCTCGCCGCCTCCTGCCGGATCACGTTGCGCAGGGTAGCCAGCGGGGGCCGCCGGTCGTCCCTGCGCCACTGCATCTCCAGCGGCAGGGTGGCCCGCCCCTCCAGCCGTACGGTGGACACGTCCTCGGTGAGGTGGCCGGTCATCGAGCCGGGCACCAGCGAGAAGGCGCGGTTGCGAGCGAGCAGGTAGAGCCGGGAGCCGACGATCCGCGGCGGGCTGACCAGCACCGGCGGGTCGACTCCGTGGTCCGCGCACAGGCCGAGCACGTGGTCGTAGTACCGGGGGTGCTGCTCACGCGGCCACAACAGCAGCGGCAGGTCGCGCAGTTCGGCCAGCCGCAGGCTCGCCCGCGCGGCCAGCGGGTGGTCCCTGCCGAGGGCGACCAGGACCGGCTCGTCGGCAATCCGCTCCAGCTGGTAGCCGGGTACGTCCTCCAGGAAGCGGCCGAGGCCGATGTCGGCGAGCTCGCCGGCCAGGGTCGTCGAGACCTGCCCGGTGTCGACGGCGAGTTCGGCGGTGTCCAGCGTGGGCAGCTCCTGCTCGGCGCGGCTGACCACGGCGGGCAGCAGTCGGTTCACCACGCTGGGCGAGGCGACGATCCTGGCCGTCCCCAGCCGGGATTCCTCGTGCAGCCGGACCCGGGTCAGCAGCGCCCCGGCCTGTTCGAGCAGCCGTGCGCTCTCGGCTGCCATCACCTCGCCGGCCCCGGTCAGCGCGACCGAGCGGCGACTGCGGTCGAACAGCTCGACGCCGACGGTCCGCTCCAAGCGGGCGACCTCCTGGCTGACCGTCGGCTGCGAGATGTGCAGTCGCTCGGCGGCCCGGCCGAAGTGCAGCGTCTCGGCGACGGTCAGGAAGACCTCCAGCTGACGCAACGTGAAGCCCATGGGGATCATCCTAGGGCGAACCAATAGGTGATCGTCTATCAAAACCACCAGTACTCTTTCTGGTTTCCGATCCGAACCCTCCCTACGCTGATCGTCACGTTGCCCCACCGCCGTGGCATCTCACAGGAAGCTCGCATCATGACCGGACAGCCCGCCAGCACCGCCAGCACCGCCGACCCCGCCGGCACCCCCGCCATCCGGATCTCCGAGGAGGTCGCGCAGGCCGTCGCCGACGGCCGTCCCGTGGTCGCCCTGGAGTCGACGATCTTCACCCACGGCCTGCCGCGGCCCCGCAACCTGGCGGTCGCGCTGGAGGCCGAGAAGCAGCTGCGCGGAGCGGGCGTCGTCCCGGCCACCGTCGGCGTGCACGCCGGCGTCCCCACGGTCGGTCTGAGTACGGAGCAGATCACCGAACTGGCCGCCGCCGACGGTCTGGACAAGGTCAGCCTGCGCGACCTGCCCGTGATCGCCGCGCTCGGCCGCCACGGCGGCACCACCGTCGCCGCCACCGCCTTCCTCGCCCACCGCGCGGGCGTGCGGGTCTTCTCCACCGGCGGCCTCGGCGGCGTCCACTTCGGCGCCTCGGAGAGCTTCGACGAGTCCGCCGACCTGACCACCCTGGCCGCCACGCCGGTCACCGTGATCAGCGCCGGCGTGAAGTCCATCCTCGACATCCGGGCCACTCTGGAGCGCTTCGAGACCCTCAACATCCCGGTCATCGGCTACCGCACCACCAAGTACCCCGGCTTCTACGTCACCGACTCCGGACACGAGATCAACTTCGCCGTCCAGTCGCCCGAGGAGGCCGCGGCCGTCATCGACGCCCGCGACCGGCTCGACCTGCCGCAGGCCGTCCTGATCGCCAATCCGGTCGACCCCGCCAAGCAGCTGCCGCCGGAGGAACTGGACGGCATCCTGGCCCGCGCCTGGTCCGAGGCCGAACGCCGGGGCATCACCGGAAACGCCTCCACCCCGTTCCTGCTCGACCACATCCAGCGCGACACCGAAGGCCGCAGCCTGGAGGTCAACGTCGAGGTCTACCGGGGCAACGTCCGCCTCGGCGGCGAGATCGCCACCGCCCTGGCCGCCCGGTCCGGTGCCGCCCGGTCCGGTGGGCCCGCCGCCGCGTCCTCCGGGGCCTGACCCGTGCTCGGGGTGCTCGGCGACCTCGTCGAGGACATCGTGGTGTGGGCCGACGGCCCGCTGCGCCACGGCACCGACTCCGGGGCCCGGGTGTTCCGCCGGCGCGGCGGCAGCGCAGCCAACGTCGCCTGCTTCGCCGCCGGGCAGTGCCCGGTCCGCTTCCTCGGCTGCGTCGGTGCGGACGCGGTCGGGGACGGCATCGTCGCCGAACTCGGTGGCCACGGCGTGGACGTACGGGTGCAGCGGCACGGCCGGACCGGCAGCGTCGTGGTGCTGATCGACCCGGACGGCGAGCGCACCATGCTGCCCGACCGCGGCGCCGCCAAGCTGCTGGAGCGCGTCCCGGACGAGTGGCTGGCCGGCCTGACGCACCTGCACGTGCCCGGCTACTCCTTCGACGGCGAGCCGGTCGGTCGGACGGCGGCCGACGCGCTCGCCCGGGTCCGCCGGGCGGGCGGCGCCACCTCGGTGGACGCCTCCTCCACCGGGATGCTGGAGCAGTTCGGGCGGGAGCGGTTCCTCGCCCTGCTGGCCGGGTTGGCGCCGACCTTCGTGTTCGCCAACCGCTCCGAGTCCGCCTTCCTCGGTCTGCTGGTGGACGGCCTGCCGGGGCCGGAGCGCGCCCGGCTGGCGGCCACGACGGTGGTCACCAAGTCGGGGGCCGAACCGACGGCGGTCGACGTGCCGGGCGAGGGCCTGTTCACCGTGCCGGTGCCGCCGGTCGCCGAGGTGCGCGACCTCACCGGCGCCGGGGACGCCTTCGCCGCCGGTTTCCTGGCCGGGTTCCTGGACACCGGGGACCTGCGGTCGGCGACCGGGCTCGGGCACCGCAGTGCGGCCCGGGTGCTGGGCTCGCCGGGGGCTTCGCTCGGCGGGTGCTGACCGGGGCCGGCAGGCGTGGGCTGTGGGGTGTCGTGCCGTGCGGCCGGCCAGGGGCGCCACATCCGTAGTGCTACTTCTGCAGTGCGTCCTTGCGGAGGAAGCGCTTCAGCCTCTGCCACGTCCAGGCGTTGATCACGTCCTCGGCGGTGAGCCAGCCGCGCTGCGCCGTACCGATGCCGAAGCGCGGGTAGGCGAGGTGGCCGGTGGCGTGCGCGTCGCTGTCGATCGAGAAGCGCACGCCGTGCCGCTTGGCCCGCAGGACGTCCTCGTCGCGCAGGTCGAGCCGCTGCGGGGAGCTGTTGATCTCGATCGCGGTCCCGGTGCGCGCGGCGGCTTCGAACACCGCGTCCAGGTCGACGTCGATCGGTCCGCGCCGCCCGATCCGCCGGGTGGTGAGGTGGCCGATGATGTGGACGTACGGGTTCTCGCAGGCGCGGATCAACCGGCGGGTCTGGGCGGCGCGGTCGAGGTTGAAGTGCGAGTGCACGGAGGCCACGCAGACGTCGAAGCCGGCCAGGAACTCGGGCGGCCAGTCCACGCCCCCGTCCGGGCCGATGTTCAGCTCGGTGCCGTGCAGCAGGCGCAACTTCTTGTGGCGGTCGGCGAGTCGGCGCAGTTCCTCGCGCTGCGCGAGCATCTTCTCGTCGGTCATCCGCTGCATCACCAGGTCCGGAGCGTGATCGGTGACGGCGTAGTAGGAGTAGCCGCGGGCCGCGGCCGTGTCGATCATCTCGGTGAGGGTGGCCAGGCCGTCGGTCAGGTCGGTGTGGGTGTGCAGGTCCCCGCGAAGGTCCGACTCCTCGATGAGGTCCGGGAGTTCGCCGTTCAGCGCGGCCTCGATCTCGCCGCGGTCCTCGCGCAGCGTCGGCGGGATCCACGGCAGGCCGAGGGCGGCGTACACCTCGTCCTCGGTCGCGGACACCACCTTGACGCCCTCCGTCCTCGCGCCCGGCCCGCCGCCCACCTTCGCGGCCCTCGCGCCCTTCGCCCCCCTGGCGCCCCTGGGTGCGGCGCCGTCGACCTCGAACAGGCCGTACTCGGAGAGCTTCAACCCGGCCCGCACCGCCATCGTGCGGAGCTTGATGTTGTGCGCCTTCGAGCCGGTGAAGTAGACCAGCGCGGCGCCCCAGTCCTCCTCCGGGACGACCCTCAGGTCCACCTGGATCCCCTGGGTGGTGAGGACCGAGGTCTTGGTCGGCCCGCTGCCGATCACCTCGGCCACGTACGGCAGTCCGGTGAGCGCTGCCATCAGCGGGGCGGAGTCGGCGGCGGTCGCCAGCACGTCGATGTCGCCCACCGTCTCGCGCATCCGGCGCAGCGAACCCGCGTACGCGCAGTGGGTGCAGCCCGGGACGGCCGAGAGCGCCTCGACCAGCTGCTCGGCCAGCTCGGTGGCGGTGTCGAGCAGGGTCCGTCCGCCGGACTGCCGCATCAGCTCGATGCCGTGGAGGATCTTCTCACCGCTGCGCTCACCGAAACCGGCCACTCCGGTCAGCTTGTCGGCGCGGATCGCCCCGGCGAGTTCGTCCACGGAGGAGATGCCGAGGTCGCGGTGGAGGGCGAGGGCGCGCTTGGGGCCGACGCTGGGGACGGCCATCATCTCCCGTACGCCGGAGGGGATCTTGGCGCGCAGGGACTCCAGCGCGGGGATCCTTCCGGTGGCGAGGTACTCGGCGATCTTCTCGGCGGTGGACTTGCCGACGCCGGGGATCTGCTGCAGTCCCTTGACGTCCAGGTCGGCCAGGTCCTCGGGGTGGCCGCCGACGGCTCGGGCGGCCTTCTCGTAGGCGCGGGCCCGGAAGGCGTCCCCGCCGGTGATGTTGATCAGGTCGGCGTACTCCTGGAGCAGCTCCCTGACCTGGTCGTTGAGCCGGGGCATGGGGCAAGTCTAGGTTCGGCGGCCGCCGTTCGCCGTGCGGCGCCGGCTGACGGGCGGCGCCGGCGGATCAGCGGCGGGCCGATCAGTCGTAGGCGACCGTCAGCAGCAGCACCACGGTCAGGCCGCCGCCGGGTGTCGGCTCGACCGCGAGCCGTCCACCCGCCGCGAGCACCAGGCTGTGCAGCGCCGGGCCGACCGGCCCGGACGGCCGCACGCCCGCGAGCAGCCATTCGCGGGCCGCGGGCGGCTCGTACGCGCCGCGGTCGGAAATTCGTATCTCCACTCGTTCGCGGCCGCGCGCGGCGGCCCGGCTCCGCCCGGTTCCGGTCCGGGGCGCCGCCGGTCCGGTGCGCCCGATGTCGGCCCGGACCAGTACCCGGCCGCCCAGCGGGCTGCGCCGGATCGCGTGGTCGACCAGCGCGGCCACCGCGGCCTCCATCCGGCGGGCGTCCCCGGCCACCACCGGCAGCCCCGGCGCCAGGCGGACCGTGACGGCCGCCGCCCGGCCGCCCCCGCGCACCACCCGGCGCACCACCTCGGCGACCTGGACGTGCCGCGCCTGCGGCTCGCACCCGGCCTGACGGCCGGTCCAGCGCAGTTGGTCGAGCTCCGTCCGGGAGAGCGTCCTGGGCCCGGCCATCGCGAACGGCGGGTGCGGCCCGAGGCCGTCCGGAGTGCCCGTACCGCCCTTGCGTTCGGCGCCGCCCGTGCCGCCCGTGCCGCCGAGCGCGCCGAGCGCCCGGGCCCCCGAAGCGACGTAGCCCCAGAGCTTCCCGCGTGCCATCGCCCTGCCCCTCGTGCCTGACCGGCGGCCGTCATCGAGTCCGCGGCCGACCGGGGCGGGCCGCGTCCCCGGCCCTGCTGCCAGCCTGCTCCTCCTACGCCCGGGTGACAATCCGGCTCCGGGACGCGAACCGGGGCCCTGCCCCCGCCGAGCGGCGGGTGGGTGATCCGCCGACCGGCGGGGACGGTCGCTCGGGGCACACAGGTGTTCGCTCGGCGACCGCAAGGAAGAGCTTGCAAAAAAAGCTTTGCAAATGGATCTTTGCAGTCCTAGGCTCCTGGCCATGACCGAAGACCGCGGCTGGATGCACAGTGACGACCCGCACGTCGTCCTCACTGCCAAGGGCATGAAAGCGATGGCCCATCCCGTGCGGATGCAACTGGTCGGGCTGCTGCGCAAGCACGGCCCGTCCACGGCGACCAGGCTCGCCGAGCAGCTGGGGCTCAACTCCGGAGCCACCAGCTACCACCTGCGCCAGCTCGCCGCCGCGGGCTTCGTCGAGGAGGACGAGGAACGCGGCAACGCCCGGGAGCGGTGGTGGCGTTCGGCGCACCGGATGACGGTCTGGACGGGCGAGGACATGGCGGACGAGGAGCCCGAGACGGCCGTCGGGTTCCTGCGCGCCGTGCTGGCCGGCCACACCCTGGCCGGGCAGCGCGTGCTCGACTCCTTCGAGACGATGCCCAGGGATTGGCGCAAGGCGATCGACTTCAGCGACGTGCTGCTGCAGATCACGCCGGGCGAGGCCGAGCAGCTGACCGCGGAGCTCTCGGCGGTCCTGCGGCGCTACCGGCGGGTCGGCGCCGAGGGGCCGGTGCCGGAGGGCAGTGAGCAGGTCTCCGTCGTGGTCCACGTGCTGCCCGACGCCCAGGGGCTGTCCGAACCGGGTGAGGGGAGAGCCGAATGACCACCGCCACCGTCGCCACTGCGCCGGTGCGCAGCCTGCGGCCGCTGGTCGGGGTGCTCGCCGCCACGGCGGTCTCCCTGACGGGGACACGGGTCTCCGCCATCGCCCTGCCCTGGTTCGTGCTGGCCACCACCGGCAGCGCCACCCTGACCGGCCTGGTCGCCTTCGCCGAGATGACGCCGTACGTGGTGGTCAAGGCGCTGACCGGGCCGGTGGTCGACCGGCTCGGGCCGCGCGTGGTGTCCTGGACGACGGACGCGGTGAGCGCCGTCGCGGCCGGGCTCGTCCCGTCGCTGCACGCCCAGGGGCTGCTGCCGTTCTGGACTCTGCTGGCGATGGTCGCCGTGATCGGTGCGATGCGCGGGCCCGGGGACCTGGCCAAGTCGGTCATGGTCCCGGAGGCGGCCGACCACGCCCGGGTGCCGATGGAGCGGGCCACCGGGCTGTCCGGCGTCACCGAACGGCTGGCCTCCACGATCGGACCGGCGGTGGGTGGCGGGCTGGTCGCTGTGGTGGGGCCGCTCGCGGGGCTGGCGGTCAACGCGGGCACCTTCGCGCTCGGGTCGCTGATCATCGCCCTGGCGCTGCCGTCGGGCACGGGGCGTTCGGCCGTCCCGGTCGCAGCGCCGGCCCCGGACGCGGGTGCGGCCCCGGACGGGGGTGCGGGCCCGGGTGCGGGCCTGGTTCCGGCGGAGGCGGACCAGCCGGGCAGCGGCTACTGGCGGATGTTCCGGGAGGGCTTCGGCTTCCTCCGCGCCGAGCCGCTGCTGCTCACCGTGACCGTCATGGTCGGCATCACCAACCTGCTCGACGCGGGGTTCTCGACCGTCCTGTTGCCGGTCTGGGCCCGGGAGTCCGGCAACGGCCCGGCCGCGCTCGGGCTGCTCGGCAGTGTCCTGGGCGTCACCGCGGTGGCCGGCAGCCTGGTCGCGGCCGCGCTCGCCCACCGGCTGCCCCGCCGTACGGTCTTCTTCGTCGGCTTCCTGCTCGCCGGTGCGCCCCGCTTCCTGGTGCTCGCGCTGGACGCGCCGATGTGGGCGGTGGTCGCGGTCTTCGCCGTGGGCGGCTTCGGCTCCGGATTCCTCAACCCGATCCTCGGCGCGGTCCTCTTCGAACGGGTGCCCCGACACCTGCTCGGCCGCGTCCACGCCCTCGGTGACTCCCTGGCCTGGGCCGGCATCCCGCTCGGCGGCGTCCTCGCGGGCGCGGCCGTCGCGCTGGTGGGTCTGATACCCGGCCTGCTCACGGCCGGGGTGCTGTACTTCGCCACCACCACGCTGACCGGCCTGCGGCCGGAGTGGCGGGAGATGGACCGCCAGCGCGGGCACGGGCGTGCCGAGGCCGATGAGCTGGTGACGGAAGGCACGGAGGCCACGGAGGTCACGGGCGTCGCGGGCGTCACGCTGGAGGCGGCACGGCCGTAGCGGTCGGGCTTCGAGCGACGGACGGCGCCCGGACGGACCGCGAACCACCGTTCAGCGACGGTTCGAGGGCCGGGTGCCCTGCAGCGGAGGAGCAGGAGGCTGGCCAAGGCAGCGAGGGCGCACCAGGTGGAGGCGAACGCGAACCGCCAGAGCGGGGCGCAGAGTACGGCGCCCGCTCCGGTGGCCAGGCCGAGGCGGAGCAGACGGTCTCCACTGACCAGGAGGGAGCCGACCGTGATGAGCAGATAGCCGGCGAACAGGAGTGGCCGGGTGGGGGTGTCGATGGCGCAACCGGGGGTGCGGCCGTGCCGGTCGGCCGTCACCGGGTGGGCAGCGACGTCGGCTGCGGGCGGGATCGCGATCGCTACGCCCAGTAGGGCCGGCAGGGCGAGCACGCGGCGACGGTTGAGGCCGGCCGGTGCCCGGGCTCGTGGGCCGCGCACCGTACCCCGGTGGGAACCGGGACGGGCAACAGCGGCAAGGCGATCACCGCTCAGGCGGCACGGACCGTCACGGTGACGGCCGACGGCAGCTCACCGTCCGTGCCGAGCCAGACGGGTGCCTCGATCAACTGGTGCACGCCCAGCACCAGCGGGAGCGCGGCGCGCGGCATGCGCTGCGGTCGCCCCGCCGCCGGGCGCGCACCAGGGACAGGCCACGCCGACGCCCGCGACCGCCCCGCCGACCACGGCGTCCGCCTGGGCACTCCGGCACGTCGGTCCGCCTACTCGCGCTTCCGGTTCGCGTCAGCGCCGGAGCCGGTGCCCTCACAGCGGTCACGGGCGCCGTCCCCGGCGACGCTGCTGTCGCTGTCGCGGCCGCCGGTTTCGCCGTTGTCCCGGTCCGGGCCGGCGGCACTTCCCGACTCGTCCTCCGGTGAAGCACCGATGCTCTCCAGGGTGTCCCGGACAGTTCCGGGCATCGCCGGATGCCGGCCGATCACGATCACTCCGATCACGATCGCCACCAGCCCGGCCACCTCCCAGACCAGCGCCCCCGGGGTGACCCGCAGCCGGTCGCCGAGGAAGCCGACCGCGCAGGCGATCCCCGACAGTGGCTGGGCGGCGGTCAGCGCGGGCAGCGACATCCGCAGTGGCGCGGCCTCGAAGGCGCTCTGCACCAGCAGCAGCCCGACCACGCCCGCCACCATGACCGCGTACGGCTGCCAGGTGCGCAGCACCACCGCCAAGCCGCTGTGGCCGAGGTGCTGGGTGGTGGTGCGGGTCAACGCGTCCTGGAGGCCGTAGAGCAGTCCGGCGGCGAGGGCCAGCAGGGTGGCCTCCTCGAACAGCGGCAGCCGCCGGGCGAGCGCGACCAGCAGCAGGGTCAGCCCGACCACCGTGCCGACCACCAGCCAGTGGCGCAGTTCCCCGGCGGGTGGACCGCCCCCGGTCGGCTGCCCGGCCACGATGAACGCCGTCACCCCGAGGCCCAGCAGCAGGACCCCGGCCCAGCCGGAGCGGCCGAGGGTCTGATGGGTCAGCACCCGGGAGAGTGCCATGGCGAAGAGCAGGTTGGTCGTGAGCAGCGGCTCGACCAGCGACACCTCGCCCTGGTTCAGCGCGAGCGCGGAGAGGAGCAGGCCGCTGACCATGAATCCGGTGCCGAGCAGCCACTCGGGCATCCGCAGCAGATCCAGCAGCAGGCGCCAGCGCAGCATGTCGGTACGCGGGGCCCGTTGCGCCGCGTGCTGCTGGAGCACGAAGCCGAGCCCCAGACAGCAGGCCGCGCCCAGAGCGAGGAGGAAGACCGCCACGGAGGGACCACCAGTTGTCGCTGCCCCGCGCCGCGCCGGCGGGTCCGGGGGAGGGGCGGCGTTTGCGGCGCGCTCCCGTCAGCGTACCGCCGGGTCGGCGGCCGGGCCGATCGGACGCGGCAGTGCCGGGCCGGTGCTCGCGGCAACTGCCGCGCTTGCCGCCACGGGCGGGGCGGGCGCACGCTGGTGTGAGCGGCCGCCACGGGCCCACCGTCCTGGTCGGCCCGGACCGGCGTGACGGGGGCCGGCGCCAGGAGGTGTGGCGATGCACAACCAGTGGGACGTGGAGCTGAGCTTCGACGAAGACGGCGTGCACACGGTGTGCGACGCCAGGTTGACGGGCGCGAGGGCGCCGGGCCTGAGCGCGCACGGAGAGGCCGAGAAGAGCGCGGAGGACCGTCCGCTCGCCAGGATCGGCGAGGAGGTCGCTGCCTCTCGGGCCCTCGAAGAACTGTCCCGCAAGCTGCGGGCACAGGCCACCGGGGAGATCGAGGACGAGGGGCACCGCCCGGGCTACCTGATCTATTGACGTCGGCTGCTCCGGCTCGGAACGGACCGGCCCGGTCCGTTCCGCGCCGGAGCAGACCGCGCCGCGCCGGCCCGGGCCGACCGCTGCGGCGTTACGGTCGGCTGGCCGTTGACGGCCGATCCGGAGGCGGGTGCCCTCCGAGAGGGGCCGGTAGCCCACAGCGACCAGCCCCCACCGTCGTGGGATCCGGCCGTCCACCAGTCCCCGCCACCTGGCCGCCCGCCCAGCGCGGAGGAAGGCGTGGCCCACCCCAGGCGCTTGACCCGTGGCTAGCGGACCGGCGGCTCGGCCCGGCACAGCCGCTCGGCGGCCGCACGCACCGAGTCCTTCCACGCCTGGTATCCCTCGGGTGGCCCGTACGAGAGCGTCTCGACCCAGTACTCGGGGCCGATGGTGTCGAGGAACTCCCGCTCGGCCTCGGTGTCTCCCGGCAGGCAGCGGTACCAGACCTCGGCCGCCACCTCGCCGGCCGACAGCTCCCCGGCCGACAGCCGGGCCGCCAGGTGGTGCAGCAGACAGAGGTCGGCGGTGTGTTCGTCGGGCAGTTCGGTGCCGAGCTCGTGCAGTGCCTCGCGGAAGAGCTCGTCGGTGGCGTCACCCCGGGGCCGCCCGGCCAGATCGCGCAGCGCGGGGGAGTCCAGGCCGGCGGCGAGCAGGTGGGCGGCCGCCATCGGCAGGTCCGCCGGCTCGGCGAGTCCCACGACGTACTGCCAGCTCAGCGTGTGCAGGTCGGTCATTCCGTCATTCTGCCGACCGCCCTCGACTGCGTGACCAAGGGGGTCGCACCACGCCGTCGGGTCGGTGGCGCAGTTGGTGTCGGTCCGGCCACCCTGTCCGGGCCGCACCTCGCGGCCTGGAGGATTGATGCGAAGAGACAGTGGCCGTGCCGTGCCACCCTGGCCGCATCAGGAGCAGGTCCTCGCCCCAGGCGTCCAGCACCCCCGTGTGGCCGGCGGCTCGGGCGGCTGCCTCGACCCGGGCGAAGAGCCGCTGCTGCGGCGCGACTTCGCCGGTCGCCGTGATCCGGGCGACGGTGTCCAGCAGCGCGGCGCTCTCCCAGCCGGGCAGCGGGAACCGGGCCAGTTCCCAGGCCAGGTACTTGTTGTAGGGGCGCGGTCGGCGGTCGAGGGTGAAGAGCAGGTCGAGCAGGAATCCGACACTGGCGGCCGCGTCGAGGTGGCCGGCGAGCGGGTTGCCGTCGCGGTGGTTCTTGACCGAGCGGTAGAGCGAGTTGGTGTAGGCGTCCAGCAGGGCGGCGGCGGACCGGAAGGCTTCGTCGGTGCCCAGCCGTCCCGTCGCGGCGACGATCCGGGTGACCTCCCCGTCGCGGCGGTCGAGCAGCACCCGGGAGCGGGCGATGGCGTACCGCTCCCAGTCGGCGGGCCGGCGGAACCGTTCGAGGGTGGTGACGACCAGGTCGAGCCGCGCGGAGCGGTAGCCGTTGAGCGTGGTCAGCTCGCTCGCCGTGTCGTCGGCGAGGATGACGTAGAGGTCGTGGTCGGAGTGGCGGGTGGCCATGCCGTCGTGGGCCCGGGAGCCCTTGAGGACGAGGCCGACGACGGCCGGGTCGGCCGTCGCATCGGCGACGAACACCGCGAAATCCGCGGTCACGTCAGGTCCTTGCGCATCAGCGTGCACATCGTCTCGTACCGCTGCAGCGAGCCGTCCTCGGCTTCCACGTCCCAGGAGTCGAGCTCGCGGCCGTACGCCCGGTAGCCCAGGCGTTCGTAGAGGGCGCGGGCCCGTGGGTTGCTCTCCTCGACGCCGAGTTCGGCGCGGGTCAGGCCCCGGGCGCCGATCCGCTGCTCGGCGGCGCGGATCAGCAGCGTGCCGATCCCGCAGGACTGCAGGGCCGGGTGGACGCCGAGTCGCCAGAGCGTGCCGGCGCCGGGCTTGACCGTGTAGTCGATGCCGCCGACCGCCACCGGGAGCCCCACCGGTGTGCAGACCGCCAGATAGTCGATCTCGCCCGCCTCGGCGCGGCGGATCTGGTGGACGAGCTCGCGCACGTGTTTGGGCGAGCCGGCCCAGCCGCACGACGGAAGGTCCGCGTCGGTGAGGTCGCGCACCGACAGGTGCACCCTGATCTCGGTCATCGCCGCATCCCTTCGACTCCGACGGCGGCCGTCTCCCATTTCAGCAAGCCGGTCTCCGTGCGGTCCAAGGGTTTTCGGACCGGTCCCGACGTCACCGTGAAGGGCTTGCGCTCGCGACCGGGGCCGGGCGTCGGCGAGGTTCGGGGCGTCGGGAGGCGGCACGGGCGGGAACTCGGGTGGGGGCGACTTCCCGTGCGGAGGGGTGGGGGTCAGGGGCGGGGTGGGGTGAGGAAGTCGAGGAGGTGGCGGTTGACCTCGGGGGCGGCGGACATGGGGAGGTTGTGGTGGGAGGCGCCCGGGATCGTGGTGACGGTGGCGCGGGGGAGGGTGCGGCGGGTGGTGTCGGCGGTGCGCTGGGGGTCGTGGGCGCGGGAGTGTTCGGCGTAGAGGGTGAGGAGGGGGGTGGCGAGGGTGCGGAGTCTGGTGGGGGAGGGGCGGGGGACGGTGATGACGGGGGAGGCGGGGAAGTCGGCGTAGCCGAGGGCGTAGAGCTCGCGCCAGTCGGGGTCGGTGCGGGGGGCGTCGGCGGCTTCCCAGTCGAGGTAGCTGCGGGCGCGGGTCGGGGTGCGGCGGGGGAGGAAGAGGGGGAGGTCGCGCAGGAGGTAGCCGGGGCGGTAGCCGGCGAAGCACTGGGTGGGGTCGAGCAGGGCGAGGCGGCTGACCCGGGCGGGCGCGTGCAGGGCGTATTCGAGGGCGATCCAGCCGCCGTACGAGTGGCCGCAGAAGTCGGCGGTGCGGACGCTCAGTTGGTCGAGCACGGCGTCGAGCCAGCCGAGCAGGCCGGAAACGTCCCCGAGGGGGTGCTGTCGTGGACGCCGCGCCCGGGGTCGCCGATGAGGTCGACCGCGAGGACGCGGTGGCCGGCCTCGGCCGGGGCGCCGGCGTTGGCGTACCACATGGTGGAGGTGGCGCCGCCGCCGTGGAGCAGGACGAGGGGGTGGCCGTCGGCGGGTCCGCAGGCGTTGACCCGGGTGGTGCCGTGGGCGGCGCGGACGGTGAGCGGCTCGACCGGGACGGGCCAGCGGGCGAGCAGCGCGTCGTAGGCGGCGAGGAAGGGCGCGAGGCGCGGTGGGTGGGACGGAGCGGTGCGGGCGGACATGGCGGGCCTCCGCGGTGTGGTGTGATCGCATGGCGGTCGACGCACGGGACCACCTGCTGGGACGGTCGCTTAATCGCTCGTTGAACAAGTATCTCGCTGAACGAGAGAATAATGGCACACACGTGCCCGAGGAAGGACGAGAGGGTGTCCGAGGTTGAGGAGCCGATGCGGCTGGTCCATCTGCTGCGCGGCCTGACGGTCGAACTCGACCTGTTCGGGGCCGAGTTCGCGGCCCGTAGCGGTCTGCACCCGACAGACCTGCGGGCCCTGATCCACCTGCTGGACGCCGCCCGGGCCGGGGAGGTGGTCACCCCGGGCCGGCTCGGAGAGGCACTTCGGCTGAACTCGGCGGGCACCACCGGTCTGGTGGACCGGCTGGAGCGGCTCGAACTGATCCGCCGCGAGCGCGATCCGGGGGACCGGCGCAAGGTCAGGCTGGTCGTGGAGGAGCGGGCGATGGAGCTGGGGCAGGGCTTCTTCGGCGGGCTGATCGGGGACCTGGTCGCGGCGATGGGCCGGTTCGACCCGGCCGAGCTGGCGACGGCCCGGCGCTTCCTGGAGGCGATGACCTCCGTGGTGGCCGCCGCCCGGCAGGAGTGAGCGGGCAGGAGTGAGTAGGCGGGAGTGAGTAGGCGGGAACGAGGAGGTTACGCGGGCCCGAGCGTCCAGGTGATCACGGACAGGGTCACCATCGACACCAGCGTCGACCAGAGCACCGTGTCCCTGGCGAGGTCGGTGCCCTGTCCGTACTCGCGGGCGTAGGTGTAGATGTTCTGCGCCGTCGGCAGGGCGGAGAAGAGCACCACGGTGAGCAGCTGGTGGGTCGGCAGGTGGAGCACCGGGCCGGCCACGACCAGGGTGACCAGCGGCTGGACCAGGGTCTTGATCGCGACGGTCAGCCCCACCTCGGCACGGCGGGAGAGGCCGTCGGCCGGTGGGCGGTTGTGCAGCGACATGCCGAGGGCGACCAGGGCGGTCGGCACCCCGGCACCGCCGAGCAGTTCGGCGGAGCGGTGGAGTTCGGCGGGCAGGTGCAGCCCGGTCGCGGAGGCGGCGGCGCCGAGCGCGGTGGCGAGCAGGATCGGGTTGCGCAGCGGCAGGGTGCGCAGGGCCCGGCGGCCGGCCGCGCCGCTGTCCAGGACGGCCAGGACGGCCGGGGTGACCAGCAGGATCTGGAAGAGGATCACCGGTCCGACGAAGGAGGCGTCACCGACGACCTGCATGGTGACGGGGATGCCGAGGTTGGCGGAGTTGACGTAGCCGGCGGCCATCGCGCCGATCGCCAGTTCGCCGCGCCTGCGCTGGAAGAGCGTGCGCCCGGCGAGCAGCCCGAGGCCGGTCGCGGCGGCGGCGCCGGCCACGAAGGCGAGCATCGACGGGTTGGCGAAGTGGCCCAGCGGGGTGCGGGCGATCATGAGGAAGAGCGCGGCCGGCATCGCGACGTGGAAGACGTAGCGGGTCAGCACCATCTCCGCCTGCGGTCCGATCAGCCCGGCCCGGGCGACGACGTAGCCGACCGCGGTGAGGGCCCAGATCGGGGCGAAGGCGGACAGCAGCGGGTGGAGGGCGGGCATCGTTCCTCGGATCGCTCGTACGGGTCTGCCGGGTGGGGCGGGTGTCGCCCCGCCCGGGGGCCCTGGACCACCGAGACCGCCGAGAACCCCCCTGAGGCAGTAAACCAGTGGCCTTCGGCGAGTTGATCAACGGGCCCCGACGGGAGCGGCCCGGCGGGCGGGCCTACGATGAGCCGGTGGAGGACCAGTACCTGAGCCTGTCCGAGGTGGAGACCATCGCGCGCCGTGCCCACGAGGGGCAGGTGGACAAGAACGGCCACCCGTACGGAGAGCACATCGCCGCGGTTGCGCGCGGAACGGCGGCGCGCGGCGGCAGCGAGGCGCAGATCGCGGCGGGATGGCTGCACGACACCGTCGAGGACGGGCGGCTGAGCCGGGAGTGGCTGGCGCGGGCCGCGCTGCCGGAGACGACCAAGGCGATCGTGGACGCCCTCACCCGGCGGCCGGAGGAGCCGGTCGAGGCGTACACGGCGCGCATCCTGGCCACGCCGGGCGCGCTGCTGGTGAAGCGCGCCGACCTGGCGCACAACTCCGACCCGGCCCGCCTGGCCGCGCTGGACCGTGCGACCGCCGAGCGGCTGGCCGCCAAGTACGCGCGGATGCGGGAGCTGCTGGGGCTCACCGGGGAGCTCTGAACCGCGGAGCTACGAACCCGGGGCTCCGAACCACGGAGGAAACCGCGGAGCGGACGGTGGCCGGGGGCGGGAAGCACGACAGGGCCCGGGCCACGCGGTTCGCGCGGGCTCGGGCCCTGTCGGGTCACCCCGGCGGTTCCCTGTCCGGCCCCCGGGGTGAGAGGGGAATGGTCAGGAGACGGGTCGGAAGTCGCTACGCCGACGGTCGGTCGGCTCAGTACCAGTGGTGGGTCTGCCAGAAGGCCCAGGCGGCGTTGGGGCTGCCGTAGCGGGTGTTCATGTAGTCCAGCGCCCACTTGATCTGGGTGGCGGGGTTGGTCCTCCAGTCCGCGCCGGCGGAGGCCATCTTGGAGGCCGGCAGGGCCTGGCCCAGTCCGTACGAGCCCGAGCTCGGGTTGGTCGCGGTCACGTTCCAGCCGGACTCGTGGGAGATGATCTGGCTGAACGAGGCCAGCTGGTTCGCCGGGACGATCCGGGCGGCGATGGCCTTCGGGGAGGCGGTGGCGGCGTTCGCGGTGGCGGGGACCACGGCGGCACCCAGGGCGGTCACACCGGCGGCGCCGGCCAGGATCGCGGCGGAAGTGCGCATACGTAGCTTGAAAGCGGGCATGTAAGACAGGACCTCAATCGGGTTGGGCCGAGTCGCGCCCCACCCAGGACCACGGGCCGGACAGGGGCCGTTGCGGTTGTGGGGCGCGACTCGGCGGAAAGCCGTCCACCGGCGGGACAGGAGCCGGTGCGGCTGACGACGAGAGCCATTGTTGGCAGACGGGGTCGGCCCCCGCCAAGACCCCCTCGTTACGACGCGAGGTCGTACCTGCGACGGTGGCCATGCATTCCAAGGGGTGCTCGACCGGGGCGCGGACAGTGCCACCGAGCTGGGAGAACGCCGGTGCGGCCGCGGTGGTCGCGGGGGTGCGGTGACGGGGTCGGACCCGTCACTACCGCTCGTCGTAGCCGCGAATCCCTTGTGAGCGCACTCACCGCTCGGGCGCCGTGGTGGTCACCGGACGACCCGGTCACACCACTTTGAGTGCTGACGGCCTGTGTCCGACACCACAGGATATGGTCACGGCTCGCTCGGAACCGCTCACTCGTGGTCACCGAAGGTCGCCGAGGCGACGGTGCCGAAGCGCCCGGGAGGCGAGCCGGCCCGCCTCCCCGGACATGGACAGCTCACCGAGCGCCACACCGAGCGCGGTTCCCAGGCGTGCGCAGAAGGCCTCCGGCTCCTCGGCGGCGTCCGGCAGCTCCGGGACCACCTCGTCCACCAGCCCGACCCGCGCCAGGTCGTGGGCGCCGATGCCCTGGGCCCGGGCCAGCTCGGCAGCGTGCGTGCCGTCCCGGTGCACGATCGCCGACGCTCCCTCCGGCGGCAGCGGTGCCAGCCAGGCGTGTCCGGCGGCGAGCACCCGGTCGGCGGGAAGCAGTGCCAGTGCGCCGCCGCCGGAGCCCTGGCCGAGCAGGACGGCGAGGACGGGCGTGCGCAGCGCGAGCAGGGTGGTCAGGCAGTGCGCGATCTCCAGCGCGATCCCGTCCAGTTCGGCCCGCGCGGACAGCTCGGCCCCTGCGGTGTCCACCACGGTGACCAGCGGCAGGCCCAGTTGCTCGGCCAGCCGCGCGGTGTGCCGGACGGCCCGCAGGTCTGCGGCGGTGAAGGGGCGCTCGTGCTCCGCGGTCCGCCGCTGCTGGCCGACCACCAGGACGGGCCGGCCGCCGAGCACGGCGAGTGCCCGGACCAGTGCGCCGTCGCGGCCGCCGGGCGAGTCCAGCAGCACCAGCTCCTCGGCGGTGCGGCGCAGCAGCTCGCGGGCGCCGGGGCGGTCGGGGCGGCGGGTGCGGCGCACGGAGTCCCAGGCGTCGGGGTGCGGGGCGTCGGACCTCCGGGCGTCGGGGTGCGGGGCGGGCTGTCCGGCGGAGCCGTCGGACCGCGCGGGGCCCCTGTGAACGGACGGGGCCGCATCCCTATAAGGGGGAGGCGTCGTGCCGAGGACGGCGAGCGTGCGGCGGAGCAGTTCGCGAAGCTCCTGCGGCGGCACCACGGCGTCCACCAGTCCGTGCCCGGCCAGTGTCTCGGCCAGCTGGACGCCCGCCGGCAGCTCCACGCCGCGCAGCTCCTCGTACACCCGCGGGCCGAGGAAGCCGAGCCGGGCGCCCGGCTCGGCGAAGACCAGCTGGCCGAGGGTGCCCCACGAGGCGAAGACCCCGCCCATGGTCGGGTTGCGCAGGTAGGTGAGGTAGGGCAGGCCGGCTGCGCGGTGGGCCTGGACGGCGGCGGTGATGCGGAGCATGCAGAGGAAGGCCGCCGTGCCCTCCTGCATCCTGGTGCCGCCGGAGACCGGCAGGGCGAGCAGCGGGAGCCGCTCGGCGGTGGCGCGCTCGACGGTCCGGGTGATCCGCTCGGCGGTGGCGACGCCGATCGAGCCGCCGAGGAAGCCGAACTCGGAGGCGATCAGGGCGACCGGCCGCCCGTCGACCAGGCCGAGGCCGGTCAGCACGGCCTCGTCCAGGCCGGTGCGGTCGCGGGCCCGGTCGAGCGAGGCGCGGTAGCCGGGATCGGTGGGCGGTGCGGTCGGTGGTGAGGTGGGCGACGCGGACGTCGGCGCGGCGGGCGGTTCGTCCCAGCTGTGGAAGCCGTCCGGGTCGACCAGCAGCCCGATCAGCTGGTGGGCGGTCAGCGCGGTGCCCCTGCCGACAGCCGAACCCCTACCCGTACCGGCGCCCGTGTCCATGTCCACCCCGTCAGAGATCGTTCCGGTCCGACACGATCCGTCACTCTATGCGGCGCGGGCGGACCGTTGTGGGAGTGCTGTGAAGGTGTGAGCAGTCCGACAGTGGCACGCGCGATTGTTCGATGGCAGTCGACCGAAGGGTGGTAAGGACGGTTCGTGGACGGGCTCGACGGTGCGTCACCAGGAGGCCACGTAGGGCTCAAGTCGCTTGCGAGAAGCGAGAGTTACCCGTGGGTAAAAACTTGTCGGAGACCTTTCGGAGTTGTCGGTGGCTCGACACACTGGGGCCATGACCCGCACTCTACGCGCGTGGAAGACCCGCGCTGCCGCCATCACCGCCGTCGCCCTGATGACCCTCGCCCCCGTCGCCGTCGCCACCGAGGCGCACGCCGACGTGAGCGGCACGGTGTGCCTGTCCGCTCTTCCGCCGGAGGCCACCGACACCCTGAACCTGATCGCCTCGGACGGCCCGTTCCCGTACTCGCAGGACGGCGTGGTCTTCCGGAACAGAGAGGGCGTCCTGCCCAGCCAGTCGTACGGGTACTACCACGAGTACACCGTCATCACCCCGGGTGCCCCGACCCGCGGCACCCGCCGGATCATCACCGGTGAGGCCTCCCAGGAGGACTACTACACCGGCGACCACTACGCCACGTTCTCCCTGATCGACCAGACCTGCTGACGCCCGCCGACGCGTCCGTGGCCCCGGCGGGGACGCCCGCCGGGCCCGCGGACGCGGCACGCCGTTCGTCGAGGAACGGGCACTACAGCTCGGACGGCCCCCAGTCGCTGACCGTCAGCTCGTCCCCCACCCGCAGCGTGCCGGGGCGCAGCACCGAGAACTTGCTGCCGAACGCGACCCCGCCGGCCGCCGCCCGGCGGTAGCGCGCCAGCGTGCGCAGCGGCTCCGGGCCCGCCTTGGCGCCGGTGGACTGGTCCACCAGCGTCACCGAGCAGCGGATCGCCGGCTTGGTGTAGCCCAACTCGGCGCCGCCGACGGTGAACCGGCGCAGCTGGTCCTCGGTGTGCGGCTCCGACCAGCCGTCCACCACCAGGTTCGGGCGGAACCGCTCCATCGGCAGCGGGGCCCCGTCGGTGCGCGCGTTGAAGTCGTCCAGGGTGGAACGGGACAGCAGGTGCACCGCGCTGCTGTCGGCGAACCCGGACGCCCCCGGGTTCAGCCCGTCGGTCACCCGGTCGTGCTCCGGCGGCACCCGGACCAGCCGGCTGGGCGCACCCAGCACCCGGGAGAGCCAGTCGGCCGCCCGGTCGCCCTGGTCCACGGCGAGGAAGGGCGCACCGAACAACTCCACCGTGCGGCGCGGGCCCACGGTGTCCACGGCAAGCGCCACCGGCTCGACCCCCGGGGCGGCGAGGACCAGCCGGTCGTCCGGCTCCACCGTCGGGCGGATGGTGGCCAGCAGTGCGTCACGCCGCTGGGAACGGAACACGCCCCGCTCGTCCACCACCATGAACGCCCGGTCGTGGGCCAGTCCGGCCGGGGTCAACTCCGCCTGTTCGGCCCGCACTCCGGCGCAACCCTTCACCGGGTAGTACCGCAACTCCGTCACCGTGGCCATGCCGCCCCCGTACCCCGCGGCCGTTCCGGTCCGCTCTTGATCGTTGCCCGTGGGGTAGTTGTCGGCCCGGCCGTCGAGCCGACGGCCCCCTGCGGCGGTGCGGTTGCTAGGGTCTGCGCATGGCACAGAGCAGCGCGAACCCCCCGGGACGGCTCCGGCGCGACGCGCAGCGCAACCGGGACCTGCTGCTGGCCGCCGCCCGCGGGATGTTCTCCCGGCACGGACTCGACGTCCCGCTGGACCAGATCGCCAAGGCGGCCGGCGTCGGCAACGCCACCCTCTACCGGAACTTCCCGACCCGCGAGGCGCTGATCGCCGAGGTCTTCGCGGACGCCGGGGCCGGACTGGCCGCGGCCGGGCAGGAGGCGCTCGCCGCCGAGGACGCCTGGACCGGCCTGGAACGCTACTTCGAGCGGATCTTCGAACTCGTCGCGGCCGACCGCGGCATCAACGACCTGGTCACCCAGGCCATCCCGACCATCCCCGGCATGATCGAGATCAGCCGCGGGCACGCCGCCACCGTCGGCGCCCTGATCGCCCGCGCCCAGGACCAGGGCAGCATGCGGCGGGACGTGGTCACCATGGACCTGCTCTTCCTGCTCGGCCCGCTCTGCCGCGCCCTGCCCGCCGCCACCGAGTTGCGCCCCGACCTCTGGCGCCGCTACCTCGCCCTGCTGCTGGACGGCTTCCGCACCCGGGCCGCCCACCCGCTGCCGGTTCCGCCGATCGGCGAGGAGCATCTGGACCGGATGTTCGCCGACCTGTGGGACGCGGAGGCGCCGGAGGTACCGAAGGCCTGACGGCCCCGGGCCCGGTGGGCATCAGGGACGCGTACGGAACGCCGGGCGCGGCGTCAGGGCCGTGTCAACGGGCGGGGCCCTGCGGGTGCTGGCGGCTTTGCTGGGGTGACACGGCTCGGGCCGGCCCGGGGACACGGCGCGGGCCGGTTCGGTGACACGGGCGGAGAGGCAGAGGGCGATGACGGACACGGGTGCGGACACCGGCGCGGACGCGGGCCGGATCGTGGTCGGTGTCAGTGGCTCGCTCGGCAGCCTCGCCGCCCTGCACCACGCGGTGGCCGAGGCCCGGCGCACGGACGTCGAGGTGCTCGCGGTGCTGTGCTGGACCCCGCCGGGGGAGGAGCTCGGCTACCGCCGCGTGGTCGGCCCGCCGGTGATCGACGCCGGCCGCGACGCCGCCGTCTCCCGGCTGAGGAAGGCGCTGGACGAGGCCTTCGCCGGGTGCTACGCCGGAGCCCGGCTGCGCTGCCAGGCCGTGCGCGGGGAGACCGGCCACGCGCTGGTGCGCTGTGCGGACCGGCCGGGTGACGTCCTGGTGCTCGGTGCGGGCCGGGAGCGGAGCCGCCTCTCCCGGTTGATCCGGCCGTCGATCACCGCCTACTGCGTCCGGCACGCCACCTGCCCGGTGCTCACCGTCCCGCGCCCGCCGCTCCAGCGGGACCTGGAGGCCCTGGAGCGCGGGCACGGGTTCCGGGAGCTGGTCGCGGGCAACTGACCTGCGGTTCAAGGACGTTGCCCGGCCACGCGAGCGGCGGCGGGCCAGGGCGGGTGGCGGTCCGGGCCGAACCCGCCGTTGCCCACCTCGCGGTAGGGACGGGCGAACAGCGGTGGCAGCGGACAGCCGGGCGAGGCCTCGGCGGCGGCGAGGCGCTCGGCGGTGACGGGGGACGGCACGGCGGTGCCGACGCGCCGCCGGAGCCGTTCGATCAGGGCGTCCTCGTCCATGACGGCGATGGTGCAGCCGACTGTGACAGTTCGACCCGTGGAGCCCCCGTCACGACGGGATCCCGGCCGCGCGGGCCAGGAGGGCGGCGGTCCGGCGGCCGGCGGCCAGGGTGGCGGGGTCGGTGGCGGGCAGGCAGCGGTTGGCCTCGGGGCTGTAGGTGGTCATCACCACGCCGGCGTGGTCGGTGGGGAGTTCGAGGAGCTCGGACGCCGGTACGGCGGCGTGCAGTTGGTGGGTGAGCCGGCCGGGCACCACTTCGTCGGCCGTGCCGAGCACCAGCCAGATCGGGACCGGGCAGGGCCCCTCGGCAAGGTGGTCGAGGGGTGCGTCGCCGGTGGTGGCGGCCGGGCGGCCGTACGCGGAGGCGATGCCGACGGCGGCGGCGGGGCGCAGGTCGGCCGGGGTCTCGGGGTGGGTGGCCACCGCGACGGCCTCGCGGCCGCCGAGCGACCAGCCGGCCAGCACGAAGCGCTCCGGATCCCCGCCGTACGCGGTGGCGTTGCGGCGGGCGAAGGCGAGCGAGGCGAGCAGGTCGGCGCGGCCGCCGTCCTCCCGGTCGGGGCGCCAGTCGGGGACGAACACCAACAGGCCCAGCCCGGCCGCCTCCCGGGCGAGCGGGTGCAGCACGTCGCGCTCGTCGGGGCCGGAGCCGTGCCACAGCAGCACGACGGGGGCGGGGCCGGTGGAGGTGGCGGTCGGCCGGTGGACGTCCAGCAGCCGCCCGTCCGCATAGGGAACGGCCTCGGGTCGGGTGCTCGTCATGCCGGGTTCGCCTCCGATTCGGTGGATGATCACGGAACTGGTACTGTACTTCCCGTCGCGAGGGATCCGATCCCTCGTCAGGCGTCAGCGGTGCTACCAGAGCACGCCCTACTTTCAGTAGGGAGAGTCCGTGCGACCCGGGCCTGGCGCTCCATGGTCGGACGGGGTCCGGTGCCTTCACAGGTGCCGGGCCCCGTCCGCTTGTCCCGGCTCTTCGGGCCGGAGGGCGGCGTCAGGACGACTGGCGGTCGGAGCCCAGTCCGCGGGAGATCCGCAGGCCGACCTGGGCGACCACCGGGCCGAGGGCGCGGACCCGGGCGGCGGCCATCCGGGAGGGGAGGCCGGAGACGGACAGAGCGGCCGTCACCTCACCGGGTGTGGTCGAAGACCGGCGCGGCCACGCACCGCACCTCGGGCTCGTTCTCCCGGTCGTCGATCGAGTAGCCGCGGGCGCGGACCCGGGCCAGGTCGGCGCGCAGGCGGGACTCGTCCGAGATGGTCCAGGCGGTCACCGGGCGCAGTCCGGCCGCGACCACCTCGGTGGTCCGTTCCCTGGTCTGGGCCTGCCGGTGTTCCTCCGCGCTTCGGCGGCGGTTGTCAGAACGTACCCCTTCGGGCCCGGATCACCTCGTCTTCGATACGACGTCGGGCAGTGCAAACTTCGTGAACCTGGCCGCCATGGATTCGCCCGCCTCCCGGGCCGGGATCAAGCGCGCTGGTGTTCTTCGTCGCGGTGCAGCGCAAGCTGGTGTCCGGCCTGGCCGGCGCGGTGAAGGACTGACGTCCGAGCCGGGACACGAGCCGAGGGCCCCGTGCTCCTGGGACTCCCGCGCCGTGCGCAGCCGTCCGGCGGCCTCGTTCAGGCGGCTTCGGCCGACTCCCCGGGCGGGACGGCGACCAGGACGAACTCCGCGCCGGCGTCGTCCCGGACGAGGGCCGCGCGGCCGAAGGGCGTCGGTCCGGGCCCGGTGCGGACGGTGCCGCCGAGGCCGCGCAGGGCGGCGGTGGCGCGGTCGGTGTCGGCCGTCCCGAAGTGGACGCGCCAGCCGGGGGCGGCCCCGGGCGGGTCGGCGGGCCCGATGCTGCAGGCGGGCAGGCCGGAGGCCCGGGCAAGGGTGTGTCCCGCCCGGGGGCGGCCGTAGCCGTAGCCGAAGGCCCGGTGGTAGAAGGCCCGGGCGGCGTCCGGGTCGGAGGAGAGGTGCTCGTTCCAGGTGAGGGTGCCGGGCTCGTTCACCAGCGCGGCGCCGTCGACACCGCCGCCCTGCCAGAGACCGAAGGGCGCGCCGAGCGGGTCGACGGCGAGCGCGGCCCGGCCCTGGTCGGGCACCTCGTACGGCTCGCGGGCGATCCGGCCGCCGGCGGCGCGGACGGCGGCCGCGGTGCGCAGCAGGTCGCGGGAGGCGAGGCAGGTGGTCCAGACGGCGGACTGCGGCGCGGGGGCGGAGACCGAGGCCCGCGGTGCGGAGGTGAACGCGGCGACCTGGGCGCCGTACCGGGTGGCGACCGCCTCGGCGGGGCCGGTCGGGACGAACTCCCAGCCGAACAGCGCGCCGTAGAAGCGCTCCGCCCGGGGGAGGTCCGGGGTGGTCAGGACGATCCAGCAGGGGACGCCCTCGTGGTACCTGCCCGCCTTCGGCATGCCGCCTCCTCACCCGCCTGGCCCCACCCGCCCAGCCTCCGTGCCCGGCGGCCGGGCGGCAAACGGACGGTTCAGGCGACCCCGCGCGGACGGAACTGGATGCTGATCCGCGGGCCCACCGGGCGGGCGGTCTTCGGGATCGCGTGCTCCCAGGTGCGCTGGCACGAGCCGCCCATCACCACCAGGTCCCCGTGGCCGAGCGGCCGACGGACCACCGCCGCGCCGCCGGAGCGCGGCCGCAGGGCGAGGACGCGCGGTTCGCCGACGGAGAGGATCGCCACCATGGTGTCCTCGCGGGCGCCGCGCCCGATCCGGTCGCCGTGCCAGGCGACGCTGTCCCGGCCGTCCCGGTAGTAGCAGAGCCCGAGGGTGCGGAAGGGTTCGCCCAACTCGGGCGCGTAGTGCCGGCTGAGCGCCGTACGGGCCTCGCCGAGGACGGGGTGCGGCGGTTCGGCGTCGGCGGTGTAGGAGGCGAGCAGCCGGGGGACGTCGACCGTCCGCTCGTACATCTCGCGCTGCTCGGCCCGCCAGGGCACGGTCGCGGCCAGCTGTTCGAACAGCTGGTCCGCCCCGTGCAGCCAGCCGGGCAGCACGTCCAGCCAGGCTCCGTCGCCGAGCACCAGGCGCTGCAGGCCGTCGAGCGGCCCGAGCCGGAGGTCGGCGGCTTCTTCGAACAGCGAGGGCTGGAGGTGGAGGGTGCCGTGCATGGGTCCAGCCTACGCCGTGAATCGAACATCTGCTCGAACACAGGCTCGGGCGCTAGCCTGCCGGTATGGCGGTCAACGGGTTCGGGGTCACCGAGTTCCAGCTCTTCCTGCTGCGCCGGATGGCCGACTACCGCCCGGAGCTGGTCGAGGAGGCGGTGCGGCGGCTCGGTGCCACCCGTGCCTCGATGCGGGAGGCGAACAAGCGCTGGCAGGCGATGGTCAGGGCGCCCCGGTTCCCGCGCGGCGCCGCCCGGTACGCCGCCGTACTCGGGCCGGCGGAGGCGAGCCGGCCGCGCCGGATCGGCGACCTCGCCTGCACCGCGCGCCAGTGGGCGCTGCCACTCTGGCCCGAACTGCGCTTCGAGGTGCTGCTCGGCCCGGCGGAGATCGGCGCGCCGGTGCTGAACGAGTGGCTGGTCCGGGCGGGCGGCGCCCCGCCGCCCGTGCTGCGCACTGTCGCCGACCTGGAGCCTTGGGGCTGTGTGGTGGGCGACGTGGGGGCGGCGTTCCCAGGGGCGGTGCCGCGCGAGGGGAGCGCGCCGACCCGCTTCCGGCTGGACTTCGAGGCGCCGGATGCCGACGGGCGAGCGCACTCCTGGACGGCCGACTTCACCTGGGGGCTGCTCCAGGAGGTCCGGGAGGCCGAGGGGCCGGGAGGCTGAGGGGCAGTCATTCACGCCCCGAGTGATTCAAGGCGATATTCAGTGAATGCCTTTGATTTGCAGGCCCTGGCGCACTTGTGGCACCATAATCACAGACACTGAATCGATTTGGCATCGGAAAGCGAAGGATCATGTCGGGCGACGCGCGCGTCATCGTCGGAGTAAGCGGCTCACTGCACAGCCTCACCGCCCTGCACCGGGCGGCGGAGGAGGCCCGGGCCCGGCGGGCCGTGCTGGTCCCGGTGCTGGCCTGGACCCCGGTCGGCGGCGAGCGCAGCTACCGCGCCCGCCCCTGCCCGCCGCTGCTCCGCGTCTGGCAGGATGCGGCCGGGGCCCGACTGGAGAGCGCGCTCGGGCAGGCCTTCGGCGGCCTGCCGATCGGCCTGGCCGTGCAGCCGCTGGTCATGCGCGGCGAGGCCGGGCCGGTGCTGACCGCCATGGCCGACCGCCCCGATGACCTGCTGGTGATCAGCGCCGGGCGGCACGGCTCGATGCGCGGGCGGCTGCGCCGCCTGCTGCGCGGCTCGGTCGCCCGCTACTGCCTCGACCACGCCCGCGGCGGCGTGCTCGTCGTCCCGCCGTCGGACCTGCACGAGGACCTGCGCGCCCTGCACCGCGACGGCATCGACCTGCGAGAGCTCATCGCCGCCTGACGGTCCGTCAACTCCGGTGAACGGTGCGGCCGCCCACCACCGTACGGACCGGCCGCAGGCTCCTGAGCTCCTCCACCGGGCAGCTCAGCGGGTCGACCGGCCACAGCGTGAGGTCGGCGAGCGCGCCCGGGCGCAGGCTGCCGCGCTCGGCGCTCTCACCGGTCAGCCGGGCGGCGGCGACGGTGTGCAGCGCGACCGCCTCCTCCCGCCCGATCGCGTGCTCGGCGCCGACCACCCCGGCCGTGGTGCCGCGGGTCGTCATGCCCCACACGGAAACCATCGCGCCGTACGGGCCGACCGGGAAGTCCGAGCCGGCCGAGAGTTGTGCTCCCTCGTCCAGCCACTCGCGCAGCGGGAACAGTGCGGCGGTGCGCTCCTCGCCCCAGGCGCGCTGCTGGGTGAGCGCGCCGTCGTGCAGCAGCGGGTGCTGGACCGTCACCGGGATGCCGAGCGCGATCGCCCGGGCCCGCTGGTCGGCCCGGGCCAGCCCGCCGTGCTCGACCACGAGCGTGCCCGGCGGCAGGCCGGGGCGACCCTTCAGCACCTGCTCGAAGACGTCCAGCAGCACGCGCAGCCCGCGGTCCCCCCAGGCGTGCACGCCCGCCCGCCAGCCGCGCTCGACCACTCGGTCCACCGCGGCGAGCAGCTGCTCCGGCTCCCAGAGCAGCCGCCCGTGGTAGCAGGGCCGTCCCTGGTAGGGCGCCTCCAGCGCGCCCGCCTCGAAGCCGCCGTCGATCCCGAACTTGACGCCCCACAAGCGCAGTTGCGCGTCGTCCCGGCCGTCCGCGCGCCACTGGTCCATCCGGTCCAGCAGGGCGTCCACCTGCTCGGGAGTGCGTGCCGCGAAGCCGGAGACCAGGGCCCGGACCCGCACGGCGAGTGCGCCGCCGGCCCGGGCCGCGTCCAGCACGTCGAGGTCCTCGACGGGGACGAGGCAGTCGCGCACGGTGCCGATCCCGGTGGCGGCGTAGTCGGCGGAGGCCGCCCGCAGGCCCTCGATCCGCTCGGCGAGGGTCGGGCGCGGCAGCACCCGCTCGACCAGCTCGGTCGCCCGGTTGATCAGCCGGCCGGTCAGCCGGCCGTGCTCGTCGCGTTCGATCACCCCGCCGGACGGCGCCTCGGTGGACCCGTCGATCCCGGCCAGCCGCAGCGCGGCCGAGTTGAGCACCATGTTGTACGCGCCGCGGCGCACCAGCACCGGGTGGTCGGCGGTGGCGCCGTCCAGCTCCTCGGTGGTCGGCATCCGCTGCTCGGCGAGCAGCACCTCCTGCCAGTTGACCGTGGTGAGGATCCACTCCCCGGCCGGGGTGCGGGCGGCGCGCTCGCGGATCAGCCCCAGGAAGCCGGCGAGGTCCCGGGCCTCGTGCACCGGGACGCCGTGGACGCTGTGCCCGGCCAGGATCAGATGGGTGTGGGTGTCGTCGAAGGCGGGCAGCACGGTCGCCGACGGGGCGTCCACCACCTCGGTGCCGGGCCCGATCAGGAAGTCCAGGTCGTCGGGCTCGGCGGCGAGGGCGGTGATCCGGTCGCCGGTGACGGCGATCGCCCGCCGCGGCGGCTCGCCCGGGGCGAGCGTGTGCACGGCGGCGGCGCGGATCAGCAGGTCGGCTGGGGCGGTCATGGCAGCTCCTGGGGGTGGGACAGTCCGGTGACCTTCTCGACGTACCGCAGGCTCGGTTCGGCGAGCAGCCCGTGCACCTCGGTGAACACGGCGCGGGCCGGGACGGCGTTCCAGTCGGCGGGCAGCAGCGGTTCGGGCAGCCCGGGGTCGAGGTACGGCAGCCGGCGCCACTGGGTGAGCATCGGCACGTAGTCCCGGAAGGCCTCGGCCGGATCGATCCGCTCCCGCCCGCGCAGTTCCTCGGCGATCGGGTGCCACGCGTCGGTGAAGGCCGCGTACTGCGCCTCGATCGCCGGGAGGTCCCACCAACTCCCCACCGCCGTACGGAGTTCGGCGAAGCCGGCGTACTCGGCGGAGAGGAAGAGGTGGACGTAGGCGCTCAGGCCCAGGCGTTCCAGCAGCAGGCGGGCGTCCGGCAGCAGCCGGGCGGGGGCCAGCCAGACGCCGGGGGCCGCGTTGCCGAAGCCGAGCCAGCTGAGCCGGGAGCGCAGCTGGTGGCGGTGGGCGCGTTCGGACTCGGGCACCGAGAAGACCGCCACCACCCAGCCGTCGGCGAGTTCGGCGGGCTCCAGGCTGTGGAAGATCCGGCGGTCGCCCTCGTCGAAGACCGGCGCCATCGCGGGGGACAGCCGGTAGCCGGTGCCGGTGCGGCGCTCCTGGAGCAGGGTGCCGGACTTCTTCAGCCTGGAGATCGCCGAGCGGACGGCCGGAGCGTCGACACCCAGCTCGGCCATCAGCGCGATCAGGTCGGCGATCGATATCCAGCCGCCGAGGCGGCGGACGAACTCGCCGTAGACGGTGTGGATCAGGGAGCTCGGCCGGGCGCTGCTCTCCGGCATGTGCGGGCCCTCCTCCCCGACGGCTGTGGTGATCATAGCGGGGCGGGTCTACGCGAACGCGCCGGAGAGCAGGTGCCCGGCGCCGGGGGCGACGGCGGGCAGGCCGAGCGCCCGCAGCAGCTGGTGGGTGGTGCAGATCGCGGCCGAGACCACCGGCTTGCCGAGCTGCTGCTCGGCCTCCTCGACGGCGGACAGCGACGGCATCTGCACGCAGGCGGAGAGCACCACGGCGTCGGCCCCGCCGTACGAGAGGCCCTTGGCGACCGCGGGCAGCCGGGCCGGGTCGTGGGCGGCCACGTCCAGGTTGTCGGCGATCTCCAGCGCGGCGTGGTCGAGCACCTCGATGCCTTCCCGGGCGAGGTAGTCGACCACCGTCCGGGCCAGCGGCCGCAGGTACGGGGTGACCATCGCGACCTTCTTCGCGCCGAGCGTCCGCAGGCCGGAGACCAGCGCGCCGGCGCTGGTCACCACGGGCGCGGGCGCGCCGTTCTCCACCGTACGGCGGTGCAGCCGCTGTTCGGCCTCGCGGTGGTAGCCGGGGCCGGTGGCCATCACCGCGACCAGGCAGGCGTAGCCGATCACGTCGACCCGGGCGTCCGAGAGCTCGGCGGCGCAGCGGTCGGACTCGCCGTCCATGGCGCGCAGTTGCTCGGGGGTGACCCTGGTCATCCGCATCCGGCTGGAGTGGAAGGTGAACCGTTCGGGGGCGACCGCCTCGCGGGCCCGCAGCAGGGCGGGGACCTCGGTCTCCATGGTGACGTTGGAGCTCGGGACGATCTGGCCGATCCGGTAGGTGGTCATCTGCGCCGTACCCCTCTCAGCGGGTGTCGATTCAGCGGGCGTCGATCACGGGGTTGGCCAGGGTGCCGATCCGCTCGATGGTGGCCTCGACCAGGTCGCCGGGCTGCAGGAACTGCGGCGGGACCATGCCGGCGCCCACCCCGGAGGGCGAGCCGGTGGCGATCACGTCCCCGGGCTCCAGGGTCATGCCGGCGGAGATGTCGGCGATCAGCCGGGCGATGCCGAACAGCATGTGGCGGGTGTTGGAGTTCTGCCGCAGCTCGCCGTTGACCCGCAGCGAGAGGTCGAGCCGCTGAGGCTCGGGGATCTCGTCGGCGGTGACCACGACCGGGCCGAACGGCGCGTAGCTGTCCTGGCCCTTGGAGAAGAACCACTGGCCGGAGCGGCGCTGGTCGCGGGCGCTGACGTCGTTGACGATGCTGTAGCCGAACACGTGCCGCCAGGCGTCCTGTTCGCTCACCCGGCGGGCGGGTTCGCCGATCACCACGGCGAGTTCGCACTCCCAGTCGAGCTGCTTGGTGAGGTCGGCGTTGTGCAGGATCGGCTGGCCGGGGCCGGTGACGGCGGTGGCGGGCTTGCCGAACAGCACCGGGCGGTCGGGGAGTTCGCGGTCGGTGTCCAGACTCCGGTGGGACTCGTCCACGTGCTCCACGTAGTTGAGGCCGACACCGACGATCTTTCCCGGGCGCAGCGGGGCGCGCAGCGACACCTCGGTGAGCGGCCGGGTCTCCGGCGCCCCTTCGAGCAGCTGTCGGGCGGTGGCCAGGGCGGGCCGGCCGGCCCGGACCAACTCCAGCAGGCTGCCCGGGAGTCGCACTCCGGCGGCGGAGGCGAGGGCGGTCAGGTCGGCGACCCGGTCGGCACCGATCCGGGCGCCCAGGCGGGGGGTGTCGTCGCCGTCGGCGCAGTAGGTGAGCAGGTGCATCTCTCTGGACTCCTGTTGCGGGGTGGTGGGTTTCAGGGCCTGTCCTCGGACTCCCGCCAGAGGGAGTCCGAGGACAGGCCCTGATGCCCGTCGTGGTCCGGGTGGGACTCCTCGCGGTAGAGGCCGAGCGAGTGCATCACCGGGAAGTCGTTGAAGGAGAAGAGGCAGGCGTCCTCGCCCTGGTCGAGGTTCGCGTGCTCGTGCCAGGCCCAGGACGGCACGACGAAGATGTCGCCCTGCTGCCACTCGAAGCGCTGGCCGGCGATCACCGAGACGCCGTGCCCCTTGGCCGCCGTGTAGACCACCGAACCGGTGTGCCGGTGGGCCCGGGTGGCCTGGCCGGGGCGCAGCAGCTGCAGGTGGGCGGCCATGGTGGGCATCACCGGGCCGCCGGTGACCGGGTTGGTGTACTCCATGATCACGCCGTCGTACGGGGATCCCTCGGTGGCGCGGGCGAGTTGGCACAGAGCGTGGTAGCTGGGCTCCCAGGGCCAGCCGAGCAGCGGCGAGTACGGGCGGGTCCACTTCTCGACGCCGTACGGGAGCAGGTTGCCGCCGTAGCTGAGCAGCGAGGAGTTCGCGACCGGGCCGGGCCGCTGGTAGAGCTCGGGGTGGACCTCGTAGAAGTTGGCGTCGAGGGTGTTGACCAGCGGGATGTCCAGGCCGTCCTGCCAGATCACCGGGTCGTCCTCGGCCTCGTTGCCGTGCTCGTGCCAGGTGTTGTTGGGGGTGATCGCGAAGTCGCGGGGGCCGACCTTGAGCTTCTGCCCGTCCACGACCGTCCAGGCGCCGGAGCCCTCGTGGACGAAGCGCAGCGCGGAGGCCTGGTGGCGGTGGGCGGTCATCGCCTCGCCCGGGCCCATGATCTGCAGGCCGGTGTACAACAGTCCGACAGCGGCGCTTAGTTCGCGTCGGCCGGGGTTGACCAGCATCACCACCCGGCGGCCCGCGTCGTCGGCCTTCACCAGCGGGAGGGCCTTGCGGACCAGCGGGCGCAGGTCGGCGTAGCGCCACAGCACCGGGACGGACCTCGGTTGCGGGTACCAGGGTTCGATCTCGTTCGCCACCGTCCACAGGGCACCGGCCTCGTGCTTGGCCAACTCCTCGTAGTAGGCGAGCAGTTCCGGGCTGTCGTTGACGCGGGCCCGGCCGATCCGGTCGTCGTCGTAGCTGTTCTCGCTGGTCATGCCTCCTCCTCGGGGAGCATCAGGGGCCGCAGCCGGCGGTCGTTCACGTGCAGTTGGAAGACGTCGAAGCGGTTGTAGTGGCCGACGATGTCGTGCATCTGCTTGGGCTGGATGCACCGGCCGAGGTCGATCCCGGCGTAGACGATGCCCTCCTCGTCCACCAGCGGCTCGGTGACCGCCCGGCCGTCCGGGCCGAAGATCCCGGACAGTGCGTTGCGCGGGCGGGCGAGCTGCTTGCGGACCTGCTGGTCCTCGCCGGCGATCAGGTCCACCATCTCCGGCGAGATGGTGGAGCAGGAGACCACCGTGAACAGCTTGCCCTCGAAGCAGTGGGCGGCGGCGCGCAGGGCGATCGCCTCCGCCATGTCGTAGTCCTCGGGGGCCACCGGCAGGGCGATGTAGCTGGCGGCGTGGACGAGTTCGCCCTGGGCGAGGAGGGTGAAGCGGGCCAGGGTGTTGGTGTTCTCCCCGCAGGCGAGCGCGCCGAGCGGCCCGACGGCCGTGCGGTGCACCCGCAGCGAGCTGCCGTCGCCCTGGGTCCAGGTCAGCTTCTCGGCCCAGGTGGGCACCAACTTGCGGTGGACTCCGAGGAGTTCGCCGTCCGAGCCGATGATCAGCAGGGTGTTGTACAGCACTCCGAGGCTGTGTCGGCCGCGCTCGTTGACGCCGATCACCAGGACCACCCCGGCCTGCCGGGCGGCGGCGCACAGGGTGTCGACGTACGGCCCGGGGACGTCCACGGCGGCGCGGTACAGCCGCTCGTACCAGGGCGAGCCCTGCACCGGGGTCATCGTCCAGTTCCAGTACGGGTAGCCGGGCACGAAGACCTCGGGGAAGACCACCAGCCCGGCGCCGTGCCGGGCCGCCTCCTGGATCAGGGCGACGGCCTTGTCCACGGTCGCGGCCGGGTCCAGGTAGACCGGGGCGGCCTGCACGGCGGCGGCGGTGAAGCGGGGCAGGTCCGGCATCGTCACTCCTTCGGCGGGCTGGTCGGCAGCCAGCGGCGGTGGACGGGCGGGGCGGGCTCGCGCAGCAGGTGCAGGCGCGGGGCGACCCGGTCGGCGCCGGGGCCCGGCGGCCTGCGGCGGCCGGCCAGCCAGGGTTCGGGCCAGTGGGCGCCGGGGCCGGTGTAGTCCTGGTCGGCGGCGGCGTGCAGGGTCCAGAACGGATCGTGCAGCTGGGCCCGGCCGACCGCGACCAGGTCGGCGCGGCCGGCCAGCAGGACGGAGTTGGCGTCGTCGTGGCCGGAGATCGCGCCGACCGCGATGGTCGGCAGGCCGGTTGAGGTGCGGATCAGCTCGGCGAAGGGCGTCTGGTAGCCGCGCCCGTACGGCGGCCGCTGGTGCGCCACCACCTCCCCCGTGGAGACGTCCACCGCGTCCGCCCCGGCCTCGGCGAGGGCCTGGCAGATCGCGACCGCCGCGGTCCCGGTGGTGCCGCCGGGCGCCCAGTCGGCGGCCGAGATCCGCACCAGCAGCGGCCGCCCGGCGGGCCAGACGGCGCGCACGGCGGCCAGCACCTCCAGCGGGAACAGCAGCCGGTGGGCGAGCGGGCCACCGTGGTGGTCGGTGCGACGGTTGGTGAGCGGGGAGAGGAAGGAGGAGATCAGGTGTCCGTGGCCGAACTGCAGCTCCAGCACGTCGAAGCCGGCCCGGGCGGCGCGCTCCGCGGCGGCGGCGAAGTCGGCGGCGACTGCCGCCAGTTGGACTTCGTTGGCCTCGTGCGGGGTCGGGCTGCCGGGGCCCCAGGGCAGCGGTGAGGGGGCGAGCAGCGGCCAGCCCTCGGCGAGCGGGCGGCCGATGCCGTCCGGTCCGGGCGCGGCGGTGGCGCCCCGGCGGCCCGCATGGGTGAGCTGGATGCCGACCGGGGTGTCGCTCACCGCCCGCACCGAGCCCAGGAGTTCCGTCCAGGCGGCCTCCTGGCCGTCGGTCCACAGCCCGGGACAGCGGTCGGTCGCCCGGCCCTCGGGGCTGACGGCCGTCATCCCGGCGATCACCAGCCCGGCCCCGCCGAGCGCGTGCGCGGTCAGCTGGGCCCGGTCGAAGGCGCTGGGCAGCGCGTCGGGCGAGGTGAAGGTGGCGAGCGGCGGGACGACGATCCGGTTGCGCAGCTCCAGGGCGCCCAGCTTCAGCGCCCGGAACATCGGCGGCACTCCGGGCGAGCCGCCGACGGCGCTCTCCACGGCGGCGGTGAACTCCGGGTCCCGGGCGCGCAGACCGCCGTAGGTGACCCGGCGGCTGCGGGTGAGCAGGTTGAAGGCGAACTGGTCGACGTCCAGGCCGGTGCGGCGGCCGACCGTCTCGAACCACTCCAGGCTGGCCTGGGCCGCCCGTTGGGTGGACTCCACGACCGGCCGCCGCTCGGCCTCGTAGGCGTCCAACGCGGCGTCCAGGGTGGGCTGTTCGCTCAGCCCGGCGGCCAGGGCGAGGGCGTCCTCCAGGGCCAGCTTGGTGCCCGAGCCGATCGAGAAGTGAGCGGAGTGCGCGGCGTCGCCGAGCAGCACGAGGTTGCGGTGGCGCCAACTGGCGTTGCGTACGGTGGTGAAGCGGATCCAGCGGGAGGCGTTGGGGATCAGCCGGTGGCCGTCCAGGTGCCCGGCGAGCAGCTCGGCGCAGCGCCGCACGCTCGCGGTGTCGCTCTCGCCGCGCGCCAACTCCTCTGCGGCGAGGGCCTCGAAGCCCGCACGCCGCCAGGCGTCCTCGGCGATCTCGACGATGAAGGTCGAGCGGGTGGCGCTGTACGGGTAGGCGTGCACCTGGAGGGCGCCGAAGTCGAACTCCTCGACGATGAAGGTGAAGGCCTCGAAGACCCGGTCGGTGGCGAGCCAGATGTAGCGGCAGTTCCGCTCGTCCAGTTCGGTGCGGAAGGCGTCCGGGTGGGCGGCCCGGGTGCCGGAGTGGATGCCGTCGGCGGCCACCACCAGGTCGTACTCGGCGGTGAGCCGGTCGGCCGGCGGGGCGGGCGTGCGGTAGCGCACGTCCACCGCCAGTTCGTCGCAGCGCCGTTGCAGGACGGCGCGCAGCCGGTTGCGGTCGAGGGCGGCGAATCCGTGGCCGCCGCTGGTGCGGACCTGGCCGGCGTAGCGGATGTCGATGTCGCTCCAGCGGGCGAACTCGGCGCTGATCGCGGCGAAGACCTGCGGGTCGGCCCGGGCGATGCCGTCCAGGGTCTCGTCCGAGAAGACCACGCCGAAGCCGAACTCGTGTTCCCGGGCGTCGCGTTCGTACACGGTGATCTCGCGGTCGGGGTCCAGCTGCTTGGCCAGGGCGGCGAAGTAGAGCCCTCCCGGGCCGGCGCCGATGACCGCGACGCGCCGCGGTCCGGGGGCCGTGCGCCGTGCCGCCGTCATGCGACCACCTCCGGCTGCTGCGGTCCGGACTCCGTGAGCGCCCGGCGGACCGGTGCGGGCCAGGGCTCGGCTCCCTTGGCCTGCGGCGCGGCGTGCACCACCGACATCCGGCCGCTGGCGGCCAGGCCGGTCGGGCCGTGCACCTCGAAGGCGTAGTGCAGCGAGGAGCCGCCGACCCGGACCACCCGCAGCTCGGTGCGGACGACGTCCCCGAACCAGAGCCGCTCCCGGTAGTCGGCCTCGAAGTGCACCCGGGGGATCCGCCCGAACAGCTCGGCGAGCCCGAGCCGGCGCAGCAGCGCCGCCTCGGCGGCCTCGGCCCAGCGCTGCACGGCGGAGAAGTGGTAGTGCCCGGCGGCGTCGGTGTCCGACCACTCGACCCGGCGCTCGACGGTGATGGCGGCGGGGAGCGGAGCCTGTTCCGGGCCCTGCGGCGCCTCCTGTTCCACTGGCTGCTCCACGTCCTGTGTCATGTCCTGTGTCACGTCCTGGGTCACGGCGGCCCTTCTGCGCAGCTCGGCGCGGAGCAGCTTGCCGGTGGCGGTGCGCGGCAGCTCGGGGACGAACTCGACGGCGCGCGGGTACTTGTACGGCGCGATGGTGCGCTTGACGTGCTCCTGGAGCTCCTTGACCGTCTCCGCGCAGGCCGAAGTGCCCTCGCACAGCACCACGTACGCCTTGACCACCGTGCCGCGCCGATCGTCCGGGGCCGCCACCACGGCGCAGTCGGCGACGGCGGGGTGGGCGGTGAGCGCCTGTTCCACCTCGGGCCCGGCGATGTTGTAGCCCGCCGAGACGATCATGTCGTCGTTGCGGGCCTGGTACCAGAAGTAGCCGTCGCGGTCGCGGAGGCAGGTGTCGCCGGTCAGGTTCCAGCCGTTGCGGACGTAGTCGCGCTGGCGCTCGTCGTCCAGGTAGCGGCAGCCGGTCGGGCCCTTGACCGCGAGCAGCCCGGGCTCGCCGTCCGGCACCGGGTTGCCCTGCGCGTCCAGTATCGCCGCCCGGTAGCCGGGGACGGGACGGCCGGTGGAGCCGGGGCGGATGTCGGCGTCGGCGGCCGAGATGAACACGTGCAGCAGCTCGGTGGCGCCGATGCCGTCGATCAGCCGTCGGCCGGTGGCGGCGTGGAAGGCCTCCCAGACGGGGGCGGGCAGCGGCTCGCCGGCCGACACGCAGCGCCGCACCCCGGACAGCAGGTCGGCCAGCCCGGCGGCCAGGATCCTCCGGTAGGCGGTCGGCGCGGTGAACAGCACGCTCACGCCGTGGCTCCGGACCAGCTCGGCGAGCTGCTCGGGCGTGGCCTGCTCCAGCAGCAGGCTGGCGGCGCCGGCCCGCAGCGGGAAGACCAGCAGGCCGCCGAGGCCGAAGGTGAAGCCGAGCGGCGGGGTGCCGGCGAAGAGGTCGTCGGGGGTCGGGCGGAGCAGGTGGCGGGAGAAGGTGTCGGCGTTGGCCAGCACGTCCCGGTGGAAGTGCAGGGTGGCCTTGGGGCGGCCGGTGGTGCCGGAGGTGAAGGCGATCAGTGCGACGTCGTCGGCGGCGGTCGGCACGGCGGTGAAGCCGGGGCGCTGGGTGGCGCAGCGGGCGGTGAGGTCCTCGGGACCGGGGCCACCGAAGGCGAGTATCCGCAGGTCGGGAGCGTGTGCCCGGTCGAGCTCGGTGAGGAAGCGGTGGTCGCACAGGGCCAGGGTGGGGCGGGCGATCCGGGTCAGTTCGGTCAGCTCGGCCGCGCGCAGCAGCGGCATGGTGGTGACCACCACTCCGCCGGCCTTCAGCACGCCGAGCCAACAGGCGGCCAGCCAGGGCGTGTTGGGGCCGCGCAGCAGGACGCGGTTGCCGGGGACGAGGCCCAGTTGCTCGGTGAGCAGGCGGGCGATCCGGTCGGTGCGGTCGCGCAGTTCGCCGTAGCTCCACCGGTCGGTGAGGGTGAGCAGGCAGCGGCGGTCGGGACCGAGGCGGGCGATGGTGTCGTCGAGCAGGGCGGCCGCGCAGTTCACGCGTTCGGGATAGGCCAACTCCGGCAGTTCGAAGAGGAGTTCGGGCCACTGCTCGAAGGGTGGGAGATGGTCGCGACAGAACGTGTCCACATGCGCTGAGGGGGAGAGCTCCATGGGCGGGCACCTCATCGTGCGAGCGGGAGTGAAGCCAGTATGGCGCCCTCGTGACGCCAGTCAAGAGAGCGATACACGCATTCGGGCGACGCGGGCGGCTGGCGCGCGCCGGGCAAACGGAAGGCCCCGCGGGCCGGTGGGGCCTGCGGGGCGGGGGTGGTCCGTTCTGGCCGTTCCGGCGGTTCTGGTGTCCGGTGTGCCCAGGGCTCGCTGGTGGGGCGTTCAGTGCGCTCAGTGCGCGCTCAGTGCGTTCAGGGTGTTCGGGGTGCTCAGGACGCGGTGCCGCGGAAGACGGCGTCCGGGGTGCGGCCCTGTTCGGCCTGCTGGGCGCGCTCGGCGAGCAGCCGGGCGAAGGGGGTGAGACCGGGCAGCGCGACCTTCGCCCCCGTGCCCGAGCAGTGCACGTACAGCAGTACCGAGCCGACCCGTACCAGCGTCTCCGCCGTCGACTCGCCCCGGGTGCGGGCGGCGCTCTGGTCGCCGATGGACGGGACGGCCGCCACGGTGGCGTCGCCCCGGGCGTCGAGGAGGTCGAGCCTGGCACCGAAGGCCCGGCCGGCGGCCTCGGCGGAGGTGAAGGTGACCACGGTGAACTGCACCGACGGGAGCGGGCTGGTGCCGAACGTCACCGTGCCGTAGGCGAGTTGCTGGTCACAGGCGTCCGGGAGCAGGCAGGGCGCGTCCGGACCGCTGCCGTTCCCGGACCGAGGCCCGCTCTCCAGCTGCCAGCCGCCCGGCATCGCCGCCGGGTTCGGCAGCACGCCCCGCGCCTGGGCGGGGTCGCGGATGGTCCGGGCGGCATGGGCGAAGTCGGGCCCGTTGGGCTGCAGCAGCGGGCGCGAGCCGAGGTGGATCCCGAGTGCGACCAGCGCGGTGATCAGGACCAGGGCCAGGGTGACGACGAGGGCGGTGTTGCCCCGCCGGGCCGCCAGGGCCCGGGCACCGGCGGCGGCCGGCCCGAGCCGGAGCTGGACGGTGGACGGGCTCCCGGGCTCGGCCCGGAGCCGGACGGTGGACGGATTCCCGGGCTCGGCCCGGAGCCGGACGGTGGACTGGTCTTCCGGGTCGACCCGCAGGTGAACGGTGGTCGGGTCGGGTGCCGGGCCGGTCCGGAGCTGGACGGTGGCCGGGTCGGCCGGCGCACCGAGCTCGGTGGTGGTCAGGTACTGGGCGAACCCCGGGTCGGTGGCGAGCAGTTGGGCGACGGCCGCGGTCAGTTCGCCGCGTGCCCGCGGATCGTCCGGGCCCGCCTCGACCGCCGTCACGGCCCGCGCCCCGTCCGGCATCAGCCGCAGCCGGGCCCGTACCACCTCGGCCACCGCCTGGCCCGGCCCGGCCGTGCCCCGCGCCAGCCGTACCAGCGCTCCCACCGTGCGTGGTACCAGCTCCAGGCCGTCCCCCATGGCAACTCCCCCGCCGCATGAGTCCTTGTCACCAGGCTCCCGGACCGGCGGCCACGGCACACCCCGGCGGACCGAACGGAGACGGAACTGCAACCGGGCGCGGACGTGGGGGAGGCCGGTGGACCCCGGGAGCCGCACCGGACCCACCCGTCCCCGGCCGGGCAGGTGTCGGGAGCCCAGGTCCGCCACCACCGCCACCGGCAGGGCCGGGTTGGCGGACGCCGCCGCGGTGGTGCGCGGGTCCGGGGAAGCCGGGCAGGCGGCCAGGGCGGCCACCAGCGCCGGTCAGGAATCCGGCGGCTTCCGGGCGTTCCCGGAGCCGTTTTCGGGCAGGACGCAGTACGGGCCGGCGGCGCGCGCTGCGGGCCCCGGCCCGCACGCCAGGACGAACTCCCCTCGATGATCCGAACGGCCGTGCGGGCGAGAGTGGTTCAACGCCGCCGATCCCGTCGGCGGGGTCAATTTTCGACGTGAACCTGCCGATAACGGAGATGACGTCATGACGCCGTTGGAGGAGCCAGCATGCCCGAACTGTGGCTGCCCGGTGCCGAGGTCCACGACCTCGGCGACCACGCGCCGACCGACCAGCAGTACCCGCCGAAGGCCATCGCCCACATCACCTGGGACCGCAACGCCACCGCCGCCGCACCGCAGGACTGGTGCTCCTACGAGGACCTGGTCGGGTACTTCACCGGCGCCGGTGCCGGTGACGCCCCGCACCTGGTCTGGGACCCGTTCAGCGGCCGCGCCGCCCAGCTGTTCCCCGCCGACTCCCGCTCGAAGAGCCTGCTCAGCCCCGCCCAGAGCCCGACCCGCACCAACCGGGCCGGGCGGGTGGTGATCCAGATCGAAGCGGTCTTCTTCCCGTACTGCCGCCACCAGGGCACCGTCTACGCGAAGTTGGTCGACACCCCGTGCGCGGGCTGGGACCGGATCCACGCCTGGGTCTCCTCCTGGGGCGTGCCCGACGAGTGGCCGATGGGGCAGCCGACCGACTTCTCCTCGCACCGCGACGAGCACGTGTGGGAGACCCGGGGCGGCTGGTACGCGCACGCCCACGTGCCGTTCAACGACCACACCGACCCCGGGACCTGGCCCGCCTTCCGGGGCGGCTCCGGATCCCCGTCCTCCCCGCCTCCGTCCGGGGAGTCCGCCCCGGCCCGCTACCAGGTCACCGTCAACGGCCTGGCGTACGGCTACGGCGCCCAGGGCTACCAGGTCACCACCGTCGGCCGGGCGCTGGTCGCGGGCGGCTTCGGCTCCCACTACCACTCCGGGCCCGGGCCGACCTGGACGGACGCGGACACCGAGAACTACGCGGACTACCAGGCGAGTCTGGGCTACTCCGGGCAGGCCGCGGACGGCGTGCCGGGCGAGGCCTCGCTGCGGCGGCTGCTCGGCTACCTCCCCGGGCCGCGCACGGTTTCGCTCGCCCACGTCGTCGCGGCGGCGCGCAGCGACCCGGGGGCCGAGCAGGGGCACCGGACGTACGGGGCCGAGGTGGCCATCGTCGAACAGGCGCTGGCGGACGAGGGGTTGCTCGAACAGCGCTGGGTGGACGGCTCGTACGGCAGCCTCACGGTCACGGCTTACGCGGGCTGGCAGCGGCGGTGCGGGTACACGGCGGGGGCCGCGGACGGGATACCCGGGCGGGACTCGCTGCAACGGCTCGGCGCGGCGCAGGGGTTCGCGGTGACGGACTGAGCGGGGGCGCAGGGGTGCCGGTGCCGGGGCGTGCCGGTGTCGGGGGGTGGAGGGCGGTGGTGCTCCCGGGGGAGTTCGTCGGGCGCGGCGACGTGCGGGTGCGTACTCGCCCGGGAGTACGTGAGGTTACTTCCGCTGGCAGATGCCCGTGAGGGGCGGCCGGGGGAGTCTGGGCCCGTCGTCGTGAGCCCGACTCGAAGGAGGTACCCGTGCGCTCGTCCAGTCCGTCCAGTCCGTCCAGTCCGTCCAGTCCGTCCAGCTCTTCCACCGGGGCCGTCGCGGCGCCAGGGGCGGCCCCCGGAGCGGCCTTCGGCGCCGGGCGGCGGTCCGCCGGTCGCCGCCTGTCGCCGGGGGCTCGCAAGCGCTTGGTGGTTCTGCACGTCGTCGTCTCGGTGAGCTGGCTGGCGTTGATGCTGTGCCTGCTCACCCTGGCGGTGACGGCCCTGACCACCGACGACGGCGACCGGCTGAGAACGGCCTACCGGGCGATGAGCATGCTGGGCGACACGCTGGTCCTGCCGCTGAGCCTGCTCACCTTCCTGAGCGGGGTGGCGCTCGGGCTCGGCACGTCCTGGGGCCTGTTCCGGTACTACTGGGTGAGCACCAAGTTCTGGCTGACGCTGGGGGCGATGGTCGCCTCGGTCTTCGCGCTCACCGCCCGGCTGCACGATGCCGTCCGGGTGACGGACGCGCACCCGACCGGCCCGATCCCGGTCGCGGACCTCGGGTTCGTCCGGTACAACACGGTGATCGTCCCGGCCGTCGCGCTCTCGCTCTACCTGTTCAACGTCATTCTGTCGGTGTACAAGCCCTGGGGCCGCCGCAAGCCCGCGGAGCAGCGACCGGGCCGAATACCCTCGGCGGCGCGGTGACGGTGCTCCCGACACGTCCGACAGCTCCGACAGTTCCGACAGCTCCGACGCTCCGGAAGCTCCGGGCGGTGCGGTGCGGGGCGGCGTCGGCCCGGCGGGAATTCCCGTGCGGCCGGAGGGTGTTGTCCACCCACGTGACCAGTGCTGCGCCCGCGACCAGGCTCTCCGTCCTCGACCGCTCCCGGACCAGACGGGGCGAGGAGCCGGCGCAGGCGCTGCGGAACACGGTGGCCTTCGCCCGGGAGGTCGAGCAGCTGGGCTACCACCGCTTCTGGGTCTCCGAGCACCACGGCGTGCCCGGGGTGGCCGGATCGGCGCCGACGGTGCTCGCCGCGGCGGTCGCGGGGGCCACCTCCCGGATCCGGGTCGGCACCGGTGGGGTGATGCTGCCCAACCACCGTCCCATGGTGGTGGCCGAGCAGTTCGGGGTACTGGCGGCGCTGTTCCCGGGCCGGATCGACATGGGCCTCGGACGCTCGGTGGGCTTCACGGACGGCGTCCGGCGGGCGCTCGGACGGGAGAAGGACGCTGCGGACGACTTCGGCGGCCAGCTGGCCGAGCTGCTCGGCTACTTCGACGGCTCGCAGCAGGTCCACCGCGACGTCCACGCCCGTCCGGCCGAGGGCCTGGACGTACCGGCCTTCGTCCTGGCCACCGGTGCGGGCGCCGACCTGGCCGCCGAGGCCGGGCTGCCGCTGGTCATCGCCGCCGCGCGCGGGGAGGAGCGGATGCTCGCCGCGATCGAGGGCTACCGCAGCCGCTTCCGCCCCTCCGCGCAGTCGGCCGAGCCGTACGTGGTGGTCTCTGGCACGGTCGCGGTGGCCGAGACCGAGACACGGGCGCGCGAACTGCTCGTCCCGGAGGCCTGGGCCGGCGCGTACTCCCGCACCCACGGGGAGTTCCCGCCACTGGCCCCGGCCGCCGAAATCCGGGCGCTGGCGATGAGCGCACGCGAGCGGGCCGCGTTCGAGCAGTCGCTCAAGGGGCACATCGCCGGCACCCCGGAGCAGGCTGTCGCCCAGCTGGCCGCCCTGGTGGAACGCAGTGGCGCGGACGAGTTCCTGGTCGCGACCAGCACCTACGACCGCACCGCGCTGCTCGACTCCTACCGGCTGCTCGCCGAGGCCGTCGGGCAGGCGTGAACGGCGTCCGGCGGGTCGTCCAGCGCAGGGCAGGTCAACGCAGGGCAGGTTGGCGCAGGGGAGGCCGGTGCCAGGGAAGGGTCGGTGCCCCGGACCGATTTCTGACCAGGCGTGATGACCTGCTACTGTTCATCGCGTCGAGAGGAAATGATCTTCCGAAACGGGGATCGCTTCCTTCGAACATGCGTCAGCGGTGCTACCAGAGCACGTCCCACTTTCAGTGGGAAGAGTCCGTGCGACCCGGGCCTGGCGCTCCACCCGAAGGGGCTCGTTCCGTCCAGCGGAACGGGCCCCTTCGTCATGCCCGCCCGTCGAGCGCCGGTTGACATGCCCCGGTTGTCCATGACCCCGGCTGCCGCGTCCGGTCGGCCTGCCCCGGGCGTGCCCGTCCGTCGGGTCGCCGACGGGTCCGGCTGGCCTCTTATCGCACTTTCGGTCGCCAAACCCTGCGCCTTGCGCAGGTATCAGCCAAGGTCCCGCACCAGGTAGCCGGTGGGCGACTCTCCGTGACGGCGGACCGGCCAGCGGATTTGCCCTGCTGGCAGGCTCGATGCCCCGTCACACCTTGGCCGGAATTCGCTGAAGCTGGTGTGAATATGCCATTGGAATGTTCGTCATACGGAATCCGGCAGTAGCCTTCCGTGTCGAACCTGCCACTGCTGGTGGCGACCTGGTCGGAGCCGCGCAGCGCCCGGCCGCCCTGACCCCCTCGAAGGAGCCGGTGTGCCGGGTATCGACGAATGCCTCTCCGGAGCGATGGCGATCGCCGGAGCCCGCTCGGCGAGCCTGGTCGACTGGGGCAGCGGACTCGTCCTCGGCAGCCTCGGTGACAGTCCGGCCGGTGAACACGAGACCGCGGCCGCCGAGACAACCGACCTGGTGCGCGCGGCCGTTGAGAGCCAGACCTTCACCGTGGCGGAGGACCGGCACTCCCCGCTGGAGGACATCATCGTCACTGCCGGCCGCAGTTACCACCTGATCCGCTTCATCGACACCGCCTTCGACAGCCGGCTCGTCCTGCACCTCTGGCTCGATCGCGAGTCGGGCAACCTCGCCGTCGCCCGCTTCCGCCTCCAGGCCCTCGCCGAGGACCTGGTGCTCGGATGAGTACCGGACCCGCACCGACCGCTGCAATTTGGCCAGCCGCCTGCGCGGACACCCGGCGTAGGGGCCACCGGGCGACCCCGCGCCGCCGCCCCCTCCGGCGGTGGTCCGCGTGACCGCCGCCCCGCCCCTGGCGGAACCGACCGGCCGGACCGAGCCCGCAGCACCTCGGACCCCCGCCGAGGCTGTCGCCCTGCTCGCCGCCCGCCGCGCCACCGGCGTCCTGCACGGCCCGCTCGGCACCCTGCACCTGGTGGACGGCCAGGTGGCCGCCGCCGAGTCCCCCCGCGCGCCCGGCCTGGCCGACCTGCTCACCGGTTGCGGCCGGATCGCCCCCGAGGCCTGGGCCGAGCTCCTGCACCGCCACGGCCCGCAGGGACGGCTCGCCGAGGTGCTGGTCGAACGGCAACTGATCACCCGGGGCGAACTCGAACTCGGCCACCTGGGCACGCTGTTCGACGCCGCCTACTTCGTCCTCGCCGACCGGTCCGGCGGTATCTGGCGGTTCGAGTCCGATGCCCGGCACTGGCTCGGCACGGTGGCGCTGGTCGACCCCGCGCGGCTGTGCCGCGAGGTCGAGCGCCGCCGCCGTCTCCTGGACGGGATCTGGCCCTGGCCGCAGCTCGACACCGCGGCCGTCCGTCCGGTCGAGCACAGTCGCCACCCCTCGCACCGTCCGCCGGGCCGCCGTCGGCGCGAACTGCTCGACCACGCCGACGGCCGAAGAACCCCGGCGGACCTGGCCCGGCTGCTGGGCCGCTCCGGCTTCGGCGTGACGGCGGACGTGCGCCGCCTGGCCGCCGCCGGTCTGCTCGACGCCCCGCGGCACGCGGCGCCGACCGCCACGCCCCCGGCCGCAGCACCCGGACGACCGGGCGGCGGCCTGCACCGCAGGGTCCCCGGCGCCACCCTCCGCGGCACCCCGGCCGCCGGGCCCGCGCCCGCGCCCGTCGGGTCCGCCGCGCCCGCCGCCCCCGCCGGCGGCGTCGCCGCCGCCCCCATCCGCTCCGACCGACCGCCCGCCACGGCAGCGGCCCACCCGCTGACCGTCCCCGACCCGGACATCGCGCTGCTGACCCGGGTCCGAGACCTACTGGAGGCCCGACTTTGAGCCACTCTCCGCCCGCGACCCCGCCGTACCGGCCATGAGGCGGGCGCTCAAGCAGCGTGTCGGAAGGAGACAACTGATCGCCTTGGAGACCGAGCTGCTCGCCGAACTCCGCGTCGTCAAACGCCGCGTCCCGCACCTCGCGGGCGGCCTGGTGGCCAGCGTGGACGGCCTGCTGGTCGCGCACGACACCCATGGGGCCGAGCCCTCCGGTCTGGCCGCGATGACGGCGGCCTCGCTCTCGCTCGCCCAGCGGCTCGCCGACACCACCGGCCAGGGCGAGTTCCGCGAATCGGTGGTGCGCGGCGAGCACGGCTACGTCGCCACCTACGCGGCCGGCGGAAGCTGCGTGCTGACCCTGCTGGCGCACCCGGACGTCAACGTCGGCCGGCTCCACCTGGAGGCCCGTCGCTGCGCCCGGCGCATCGCCGAGCTGCTCAACGACGCCCTGACGCCCAAGGAACTGCGCGAACCGGGCTGACCGGCTGCCGGTCCGGCCTCCGCCGACCGGCCACGACACCCCTGATCGATCCCCGTCAATCCATAACGAACCAACAGGAGTTGAACAGAAATGACCGACGCGGCAGGCGCGCTCAAGCAGGCCATGACCTCCATCGAGGGCGCCATCGGCGCGGCCCTGGTGGACTACAACAGCGGCATGGCGCTCGCCACCCTCGACGGCCCCGGTGGCCTGGACCTCAACGTGGCCGCGGCCGGGAACACCGACGTGGTGCGCGCCAAGATGCGGACCATGGACATGCTCGGGCTGCAGGACGGCATCGAGGACATCCTGATCACGCTGAGCAGCCAGTACCACCTGATCCGCCCGCTCGCCGGCCGCACCGGCAAGGGCCTGTTCCTCTATCTGGCGCTGGACAAGGGCCGTGCCAACCTGGCGATGGCCCGCCACCAGCTCTCCAGGATCGAGGCCGACCTGGAGGTCTGACCGGCAACGGTCCGCGGAGGGCCTCGCGGAGGTCACTCCGCGGGAAGCCCCGGGAGCCCGGCGGCTCACGCCCCGCCGGGCTCCGTCCACCGCACCTCCCCGCCCGGCAGGCCCGCGCACACCGCCCCCTCCGCGGTCAGCACGCTCCACGGAGCGAGCAGCGCGTGCGGCGGGACGGACAGCGCACCGCCCTCCGTGAAGCCCAGCTCCAGGCCGCCGGCCAGGGTGATCCGGGCGGTGCCGACCGTCCGCCCGACCAGCGCCAGCAGGGTGGGGGTCGGCCGGATGGTCAGCGCGGGGAAGAAGTGCTCGACCTCCTCCGGCGCGGCGAAGGACGGCGCCGCGAAGCGGAACTCGTGCGCCACCCGTACGGTCACCGGCCCGTCGAGCCGAAGGTCGAGCCGGCCTCCGCCGCTGACCGCCTCGACCCGCCGACCGGCCAGCACCTCAGTGATCGCGTTCTGCATGCCCCCAGTGTTCACCCGCCGGACGGTCCCCAACCGTCTGCCCGGACACCAGCTCGGCCGGTCCGGCCGCCTGCTCCCGGGCCGCCAGCGCGGCCGCCACCCGGTCCCAGGAGGGCCCGGCCAGCAGCGCCCGCGCCTCGGCCGGTCCGCAGAGCCGCCACTCCACCAGCTCCTGCTCCTGCAGTTCGATCGAGCCGAGCAGCTCCTCGGTCACCGTGCCCCCGTCGTACACGTACACCAGGACGGCGGTGTCCCGGCCGGTCGCCGGATCCGCGCCGGTACCGGCCGCCGCCCCCGGCTGCCAGTCCAGCGCCAGCAGCGGTCCGGGCTCGACCTCCCAGCCAAGTTCCTCGCGGATCTCCCGGCGCGCCGCCGTCCGGGGCGTCTCCCGGTCCGCCTCGACCCCGCCGCCCGGCAGCGTCCAGTACTGCTCGTCCGGCTCGGACCACGGCCGCAGCCGCACCAGCAGCACCCTCCCGTCGTCGTCCGTGAACAGGGCCCGCGCCTTCGCCCGGATCCGCGGCCGGGTGGCGTAGTAGCTGTCCCGGTCCATCGGCGGCTCCGGTGGCTCCGGCGGCCGCACCTCCGCCGGGCCCGCCCCGGGTGCCGCCCCCAGGCCGGGCGCGGCGGCCAGCCCGGTGTACTCGGGCACCGGCCCGTCGGCGGGCAGCTCCCGCAGGGTGTGCCCGACCGGCCGGCTGTCCTCCAGCTCCAACGGCCCGGCCGCCCGGGCCGCCCGCAGACAGGCCGTCACCCGGCGGGACAACCGGGGCGGCAGGGCGTGCGCCGCCTCCTCGGCCGTCAGCCACACCCACCCGCTGACCTCCGCCGCGTCCGGCCGAATGGCAGCCACCTGCTCCGCCGTCAGCGGCTCGCCCCAGTACAGGTACGCCACGATCGGCGGTCGGCTCGGGGACAACGCCCAGTCGACGCACGCCAACGGCCCCAGCCGCGGCGTGAACCCCAGCTCCTCGGCGATCTCCCGCACCGCGGTCTCCCTCGGCGAACGGTCGGCGGGCTCCCATCCACCACCCGGGACCGCCACCGGATGCTTCCGGTCGTACGGCAGCCGCACCACCAGCACCCGCCCCTGCCCGTCCGGGAACAGCACTCCGGCCGCCGCCAGAATCGCCCGCCCCGCCCTGTCCGACGTCTCCACCCCGGCTCCTTCCACCACCACATCGCTCCCCGGGGACGACACCCCCGCAGACCCGATGGTTCCCACCCGGCCCCCACACCGACCACCACCGGGTGACCCGGCGGCGTGGGGAAGGGACACCACCGCGCCGGGTGCCGGACGACCGGCGGGACCGGATCGAGCCGCTGCCGCCGCATGGCAGCAGCGGCTCCGCGGAATCGGCTGCGGCTTCGGCCCGGGAACGACCTGCTGGCACCGCGTTCGGGGCCGGCGAGCCAGTTCCGTCGTCAGGACCCCGGCGCGCAGGCCGTAGGCGGTCACCCGAGCTCCGCCAGTGCCCGGGCTGCTGCTCGGGCCATCTGTTCGTCGTGGTGGCCGGTGGAGCCGCGGAGGCGGGCGGCGGCTTCGGCGGCGGCCAGGGCGAGGAGGCCGGGCAGGAGGTCGGTGCTGCGGGCGGCGAGCCAGCGGGTGCCCTGGGTGGCCATCCACCGGAGGTCGGCCGCCAGACTCGGTGGGGCTTCGGCGGGTGCGGCGGCGGGTGGCGGTCCGAGGGGGTGGCCGGCGGTGGCGAGCAGTTCGTGGAACCGGCGGGCGATCAGGTGGTGGCCCTCGGCGCTGGGGTGGAGGCGGTCGACGCTCAGCAGCCCCCGCTGGGCGCACCACGGAAGTTCGGCGAGGTGGAGGTGGATCGCCCGGTGCCGCGCGGTGAGGGCGTGCACCACGGTGTTGACCGCCCGCATCCGCCGGGCCAGGGGCCGGGCGAGCGGTGCGGGGAGCCGGAGCAGTGCGCCGGGGTCGGGCAGGCAGGCGGTGAGCAACGCGGCGCCGCGGCCGGAGAGTTCACCCAGGGTGGTGTCCAGCTCCGCCGTGGTGCGCCGGATGTCGAAGCCGGTCCGCAGGGTGTCGTTGCCGCCGGCCAGGACTGCCGCCAGCTGGGGGCGCCGGGCCAGGGCAGCCGGGAGCTGGCGCGACGTCAGGTCGGTCGTGAGTGCCCCGCTGTACGCCAGGTTGGTGAACTCGACCGCCCGGCCCTCCGGCGCCAGCGACCGGGCGAGCACGGCGGCCCAGCCGCGCCACTGCGCGTCGACCTGGTCGCCGACCCCTTCCGTCAGCGAGTCCCCGAGCGCGACGAAGCGCAGCAGTTCGCCGGCCGCCGGCCTTTCCTCCGCCGCCCGGTCAGGCCCGGCGTCCAGCACGCTCATCCCGATCCCCTTCCGCCACGCCGGCCGCGCCGCCAGGGCTCCGCACCCCGTGCGCCGCCAGGAAGGCCGCCACCGCGGCCGGCCAGCCGTACCGTTCGGCCTGCGCCCGGGCGGACGCCCGGCGTGCCTCCTCGGGCCGGGCCAGCAACTGCCGGACGGCGCCGGCGAATCCGGCCCCGGTGTCGGCGGCGGCGACCCCGGCGAGCCCGATCAGTGCGGGCAGCGCGGAGGAGCGGCTGACCACGACCGGGGTTCCGCAGGCCAGCGCCTCCATCGCGGCCAGCCCGAAGGTCTCCACCGGCCCGGGGGCCAGCACCACGTCCGCCCCGCCCAGCAGCGCGGCCAGTTCCGCGCGCCCGTCCAGGTGCCCGAGGAAGCGCACCGGCAGCCGCAGTCGCGCGGCACGGGCGGCCAGCCGCTCCCGCAGCGGGCCGGTCCCGGCCACCACCAGGACGGCGGGCAGCCCGCGCGCCCGCAGCCGGGTCAGCGCCTCGATCGCGCGCTCGGGCCGTTTCTCCACGGAGAGCCGCGAGCAGAGGACGAGCAGGACGTCCTCCGGCGCCGCGTACCGGGCCCGCTGCGCCGCCCGGGCGGCGGCGGACAGTGGCCGCATCGCCGCCAGGTCCACCCCGAGCGGGGCCCGGACCAGGTTTGGCACGCCGATCCGCCGGAACTCCGCGGCCGCCCAGTCGGTGGTGCAGAGCACCGAGTCGTAGGCGCGGGCGGTGGCGGCGTTGAGCCGGTCGGCGGCCGCGGCGGCGAGCGGGCCGGGCACGCCCCAGGCACGCAGCACCCCGGTGGCGCTCTCGTGCGAGACCATCACCGAGCGGACGCCGTGCCGCCGGGCCCAACCGCCCGTCCAGCGCAGGGTCGTGCGGTCGGACACCTCCAGCCGGTCGGGCCTGAGCCGGGTGAGTTCGGCGGACACCGCGCGCCGGTCGGCGAGCAGCCGGTAGCCGCCGCCGCCCGGAAGCTCCGGGCCGGGCAGGGTGACTATCAGGCCCTGTTCGCTCTCCCGCTCGGAGCGCCGCTCGCCGGGAACGATCAGCACCGGCCGGTGCCCGGCCGCCCGGTACCCGGCGCCCAGGTGGCGCAGCGCGGTGCGCAGACCGCCGGAGACCGGGGTGACGAAGTTGGCGAGCCGCACGATCGTCAGCGGCCCGGTGGGGGACGGGGGTGTCATGCCGGCAGCTCCTCCGGCATGGCCGGCACCACCGGCTCGGCCGGAGCCGCCTTCGGCAGGGCCGGCGCCACCGGCTCGACCGGAGTCGCTTCCGGCGGGGGCAGGGCGACCGGCAGCCCCCGGTGCTCGGCCAGCACCTCGGCGTAGTGCCGCAGCAGCAGGTCCCCGACCGCCTCCCAGGTCCGGGCGGTCACCTCGGCCCGCCCGGCCTGCCCGTACGCGGCCCGCCGGGCCGGGTCGGCGGCCAGTTCGGCCACCGCCCGGGCCACCGCAGCGCCGTCCCGCGGCGGCACCAGCAGCCCGGTGCGGTGGTGGGCGACCAGGTCGAGCGGGCCGCCGGCCGCCGGTCCGATCACCGGCACGCCGCTGGCCATCGCCTCCTGGATGGTCTGGCAGAAGGTCTCCAGCGGGCCGGTGTGCACGAACACGTCGAGGGTGGCGAAGCAGCGGGCCAGTTCCTCGCCGGTGCGGCGGCCGAGGAACACCACGCCGGGCATCGACGCCTTCAGCCCGGGCGCCGACGGCCCGTCCCCGACCACCACCACCCGCACCCCGGGCAGCGCGGAGGCGGCCGCCAGCAGGTCCACCCGCTTCTCGGGGGCCAGCCGCCCGACGTACCCGACCAGCACCTCCCCGCCGGGGGCGAGCGCCCGGTGCAGTGCCTCGTCGCGGTGGCGCGGGTGGAAGCGCACCGAGTCGACCCCGCGCGGCCACAGCTGCACCCTGGGCACCCCGTGCGCGGTCAGGTCCTGCGCGGCCGGGGTGGACGGCGCCAGGGTGCGGGCGGCGGCCCGGTGCACGGCCCGGATCCGCCGCCAGGCCGCGGCCTCGCCGAGGCCCCGCCCGGCCCGGTAGGCGTGGGCGTACCCGGCGAGGTCGGTCTGGTACACGGCGACGGCGGGCACCCCGAGCCGGGCCGCGACCTGCATCCCGCGCGCCCCGAGCACGAACGGGCCGGCCAGGTGGACGATCTCCGGCCGGTGCCCGGCGAGGGCGCCCGCCAGCTGCCGGCTCGGCAGCGCGATCCGCACCTGCGGGTACCCGGGCAGCGGCATCGAGGGGATGTGCACCACGGGGATCCGCTCCGCCCCGGCGCCGGAGCCGAAGCCCAGGGGCGGGCAGTGGGATCCCCGGGCCGGGGCGGGGGTGACGACGAGGGGCTCGTGGCCCCGGCGGACCAGGTGCTCGGCCGTCCGCAGCACGCTGTGGGCGACTCCGTTGACCTCGGGCGGGAAGGATTCGGTGACGATGGCGACGCGCATGCCTGTGTTGTGTCCGCGCCCGGCGTGCACCCGGCCAAAGGGATCTGTCGTTCAAGCGAACGCGGGTCGGCGATTTGCACCACCGGCCCGCGTTCAGAGCGGCTGTCCGAACCTCAGGACGATCCGGCCGTCTCCTTGAGCTCCGCGTACGGCGCGAGCTTGCGAATCGACTCGATGCTCTTCAGACAGTCGTCCTTGCTCTCCTGCGGGTCGCCGGTCACCACGACGGACCCGTTGCTCGCCTTGAGCCGGAACCGGTGCATCCCGCTCTCGTCCTTGTACAGCTCGAACTTCCCAGCCATGCCAGTAACAGCCTTTCGCTCAGCCAACCCCCTCGCACCGCACCGTAGGGCCGGCTCCGGCGCGCCGCCCGCCGGCCGGGGCATCCGGGTCATCGGGCCCGGGCCGAACCGCCCTCGACACGCATGGTTGTGAGACGTCCGCAGCCGGTCAGTGCGAGCGACGTGATCTCGTCGACGCCAACTGTCCTTCGCCGGGCTCTTCCGACATCGGCGGCCGGGACCTCGTGGCCCGCGCCGTGCGCGACGACCCCGTCTGGTTCGACTTCCCCGAGCTGTGCGACGAACGCACCTCCACCATCGACTACCTGGGCCTGGCCGACCGGTTCGGCACCTGGGTGCTCTCCGGACTGCCGGAGCTGACGTCCGGCAGCAGGGACGCGGCGCAGCGCTTCGCCAACCTGGTCGACGTCCTGTGCGACCGGGACGCCAGGCGTGAACGAGGAGCGGACGGCGGTCCGAGGCCGCCGTCCGGTCCTCCCGGATCTCGAACGTTGCACCCCTCGAACTGGGGTGTTGCAACGATCCGCAGAACCTGAGCCGCGCACCGGGGCCACCTCCGTGAGGAGGTCAGCGGGCGTCGCCCTCCGGTCTGCCCCGGCGTCGGCCGGCCATCCAGACGTAGACCAGGATTCCGGCGAACAGGAACAGCACGCCCTGGTAGACGGCCGCGTACCCGGCGCCGGCGAGGAGCCAGAGCGAGAAGGCGAAGGCGCCGAGGCCGAGGACGGCGTCGCGCACCAGGTGCGGGCCGTCGACCTTGTCGGTGGCGCCGCGGACCAGCCAGTACAGCTGGGCCGCGGTGGACAGCAGGTAGGGCACGACGGCGGTGAAGGTGGTGACCAGCACCAGCATGTCGAACGCGCCCTTGGCGCCGCTGGCGAAGTTGGCGACGGTCAGCACCGAGGCCAGGGCCACGCTGACGACCACGCCGAAGGTCGGCACTCCGCGCTTCTCCTTGCCGAAGGCGGCCGGGAACAGCCCGTCCCCGGCAGCCGCGTACGGTGCCTGGGCGGCCAGCAGGGTCCAGCCGTTGAGCGCTCCGGTCATCGAGATCAGCGCGGCGACGGCGATCACCGTGCCGCCCCAGGTGCCGCCGAACATCGCGTTCATGGCGTCGGAGAACGGCGCGCTGGAGTCGACCAGTCGCTGGTGCGCGACGGTGCCGAACACCGCGAGCGTGCCCAGCAGGTAGACCACCGCGGCTCCGCCGGTGCCGAGAACGCTGGCCCGGCCGACGTTGCGCTCGGGGTCGCGGACCTGGCCGGCGCTCATCGCGGCCGATTCCACGCCCAGGTAGCTGAACAGCAGGATCGCCGCGGCGGCCGTCATCCCGCCCATCCAGCCCTGGCCGGCGCCCTCGAACGGCCCGATGTTCTGCGGGTCGAAGAAGAACAGCCCGCCCACCGAGACCAGCAGTAGCGGGATGAACTTCAGTACGGTGGAGACGAGTTGGACGGCGCCGACGAAACGGGTGCCGGCCAGGTTGGCCAGCGCGGGCAGCCACTGGAAGGCCAGCGCGGCGGTGATCTCCAGCGGGATGCTGTGGTGGAGCGGCACCAGCACGCCCAGGTAGCCGACGGCGGCCACGGCGAGCGCGGCGTTGCTGACCCAGGTGGTGATCCAGTACGACCAGGCCGACAGGAACCCGGCGAAGTCCCCGAAGGCCTCGCGGGCGTAGACGTACGGCCCGCCGGTGCGCGGGGTGCGGCGGGCCAGCTGCCCGAAGACCAGTGCCAGCGCGATCGCGCCCACGGTGAGGACGGCGAAGGCGAGCAGGCTGACCGTCCCGAACGGCGCCACGGCGGCCGGGATCATGAAGATGCCGCCGCCGATGATGTTGCCCATCACCAGCGCGGTGGCGGTCGGCAGCCCGAAGCGACGGCCGTTCTTCGGGGGCTCGGGGGTGGCCGGGGCCGGACCGACCGCGTCCGGCCGCTCGGTCGGGCCGCTCGGTCGGGGCGCCTGCCGGGTCGCGGCGGGGCTGCTCTGCATGAGGGTGGTGCGCCTTTCGTGGTCCTGCTCGTGCTCGATGGAGCGACCGTTCATGCTCGGACCGAGCGGCACCTTGCACCAAATCGATGGGATTTGTTCATCCCGTCCGGCGGATCACCGCAAGACTTGCGGTCGTACGCCGCTCGGACGGGCACTCGTCCGGTGTGCCCGCCAGGCTGTTCGACCGGGAAAGCGGGCGTACGGGGCCCGTTCGTCCGGCAGGGGGAGATGCGTCACCCGAATGTCCCAGCGCGGTTGCGGCGCGCGCCCGCCGGTGCGGGTTCGTGTGCCAACCTTGGCCCGGCGCCTCCCGGTGGGGCGCCGCCCGGCCCGTCGAACCGGCTCGAACTGGCCGTTCGGCGGCGGGGTGACGACCAGAGACGAACCAAGAGGACATCAGATGTCGCTTCGTGGCAACATCCGCAAGCTCGCCGTGATCACCGTCGTGACGGCTGCCGCCGCCCTCGCGGGGCCGGTTCCGGCGATGGCGGCCTGGCACGCGTCGGACTGCTCGTCCAGCGCGAGCCTGGAGTCGGGTTCGGCCGGTGTCGGCCTGTTCGGCCCGCACGCCCAGTGGCTGAACGCCGACTCGCACACCAACGACGCCTGCATCGGCGACTGCTGAGCCCGCGAGCAGCCGATCCGCACGTGAGCCCGGGAACCGCCGCAGCGGTTCCCGGGCTCACGGCTGTCCGCCGGGGCGGGGCCGGCCGCTACGCCACGGGCGCGGCCGCCCGCTCGCGCAGCTCCCGCAGCACCGCGATGTCCATCGCGTGCCCGGTGCCGTCCCCGCCGTGCTTGCGGTCCGGGGTCTCCACCAGCAGCGGCACCCCGGCCGTCTCCGGGTGCTCGAACAGCTCCCGGAACGGCTCCGCGCCGATCATCCCGGCACCGATGTTGGCGTGCCGGTCCTTGCGGGCGCCGACCACGTCCTCCGAGTCGTTGGCGTGGATCAGCCGCAGCCGGCCCGGACCGGCCGCCGACGCCAGGGCGTCCAGCGCGGCCGTCACCCCGCCGGGCGCGGCCAGGTCGTGCCCGGCGGCGAAGGCGTGGCAGGTGTCCAGGCAGACGCCCAGCTTCGGGTGCCCGTCCAGCGCCTCCACGTACTCGGCCAGCTGCTCCAGCCGCGAGCAGAGCGAGCTGCCCTGGCCGGCGGTCGGCTCCAGCAGCAGCCAGGGCGCGTCGTCGCCGAGCCCGTCCAGCTCGTCCAGCAGCGGCCGGACGTCGGCGCGGACCTGAGCCATCGCCTCGATCCGGCGCGATCCTCCGTCGGGAGCCGTGCCGACGGCCGAGCCGGTGTGCAGCACGACGCCCAGCGCGCCGATCGCGTGGCCGCGGTGCAGCGAGTGCCGCAGCGAGTCGGCCGAGCGTTCCCGGGTGGCCGGATTGTCCGACCCGAAGTTGATCAGGTACGGCGCGTGCACCCAGGCAGGGATGCCCCGCTCGGCGCAGGCCTCGCGGAACGCCTCGTCCTGCACCGCACTGCCCGCCGGTGTCGCCCAGCCGCGCGGATTGGCCACGAACACCTGCACCGTCTCGGCGCCGACCTTCTCCGCGTACGCCAGACCCGTCCCGGCCAGGCCGCGGCCGGCCACCGGAACGTGGGCCCCGATCGGGTTGCGGCGGGCGGCGGCGGACGGGGCGGGCGCGGTGCTCATGCCCCGAGGATGCCACGGGCCGGGACAGCGACGGCGCGCGGGCCCGTCGTCCCGGCGGGCAAGCACGCCACGCCGGGCCGTCCCACCGGTGGCCGACGCCCCGTCAGCCCGGCAGCCCAGCCCTGGTGGCGGCCCCAGCGGGGCGCCCGTACCGTCGACTCGGTCGTACTCACCGTCCGTCACCACCCGCACACACCGGGTCGGACCGGCTCCCGAACACCCCGAAGACCGTCCCGCCGTCCCACCGTCCCACCCGCCGAACCGCCCACCCGCCCCAGCACGCGCCGAAAGACAGGTCACCACTCATGTCCATGTGTCGGGTCCAGCACCTCGCCGCGGCGAGCGCCGCCGCCACGGCCCTGAGCACCGCCCTCGCCACCCTGGCCGTCGCACCCGCGGCCCACGCCGCCGGCGGCACCCTGCACCTCGTCCAGCCGGGAGACTCGATCCAGCGGGCCGTCGACGCCGCCCAGCCCGGCGACACCGTCCAGCTGCTCCCCGGCACCTACCGCGGCAGCGTCCGCATCACCACCCCCGGCCTCACCCTGCGCGGCGCCGGCCCGGCCAGCGTGATCACCCCCGGCACCGGCGCCGAGAACGCCTGCGCCACCGCCGGCCACGGCGTCTGCGTGGTCGGCACCGAGGCGGCCCCGCTGTCCGACGTCACCGTCGAGGCGCTCGCCGTCACCGGCTTCGCCAAGAACGGCATCGACGCCAGCGGCACCACCGGCCTGACCGTCCGCGCCACCTACGTCCACGACAACGGTCAGCAGGGCATCAGCCAGGAGATGTCCACCGGGGCCGCCGTCCTCGGCAACCGCGCGACCGACAACGGCCAGTCCGGCGTCTTCCTCGCCAACTACGCCTACCGCGAGGGCGGCGCGCCCGACACCGGGGGCACCCTCGTCGAGGGCAACGAGCTCTCCGGGAACCGCGTCGGCGTCACCGTGCGCCGACTGCGCGCGCTGACCGTCCAGGGCAACGAGATCAGCGGCAACTGCGCCGGCGTCTTCGTCGTCGGCGACGAGGGCGTGCCCCGCGCCGGGGACCTCGACGTCCGGAAGAACCGGGTCGTCGCCAACAACAAGTTCTGCCCGGCCAACCCGCGCCTCGGCGCCATCCAGGGCGCCGGCATCGTGCTCACCGGCACCGAGGACACCCGGGTCACCGAGAACGAGGTCCACGACAACGTCGGCCGCACGGACTTCTCCGGCGGCATCGTCCTGTTCAGGAGCGTCGTCGGCATCCCCAACACCCGGGCGAACGTCACCGACAACAAGCTGAGCGGCAACGGCCCCGCCGACCTCGCCGACCGCGACACCGGCTCCGCCAACACCTTCGCCCGCAACACCTGCGCGGTCTCCGAGCCGTCAGGCCGTTGCTGACGCCCCCGATCGGGAAGGACCATCCATGACCACCGCCTCCGTCAACACCACCCCCCAGGCCGCGATGCGGCTGCGCGAGCTCGTCTTCGGCGCCGCGTGCGCCGCCGCCGTCCGCGCGGCCGCCCGGCTCGGGGTCGCCGACGTCCTCGACGACACCCCGGCCAGCGTCACCGAGCTCGCCGCGCGGCTCGACACCGAACCCCGCCAGCTGCGCCGCCTGCTGCGCGCGCTCACCTGCTACGGGCTCTTCGCCGAGACCGGCAAGGACCAGTTCGAGCACACCGAGATGTCCCGCCTGCTGCGCGAGGACGCCCCCAACTCCCTGCGGCACATCGCCCTCTGGTGCACCGAGCCGTGGACGTGGGAGGCCTGGCCGAAGCTGGACGAGGCGGTGCGCTCCGGGCGCAACGTCTTCCCCGAGCTGTTCGGCAAGGAGTTCTTCGACTACCTCCACAGCGACGCCGGCGACTCGGCCAAGGTCTTCGACAAGGCGATGACCACCTCCAGCCGGCAGTCCGCCCAGGACTTCGCCGAGTACCTGGACCTCACCGGCATCGACTCGGTGGCCGACATCGGCGGCGGCCAGGGCCACGTGCTGGCCAGCCTGCTGGAGAAGCACCCGGCCCTGCACGGCACCCTCCTCGACCTCCCCAAGGTCGTCGCCGGCGCCGACCCCCGGCTGCAGGACGGCGGCGCCTTCTCCGCCCGCGCCCGCCTCGTCCCGGGCGACTGCCGCACGGCGATCCCGGTTCGCGCCGACCTCTACATCATCAAGAACATCCTGGAGTGGGACGACGACAGCACCCGCCGCACCCTCGCCAACGTGGTCGCCGTGGCCCGCCCCGGCGCCCGGGTCGTGGTGGTGGAGAACCTGGTCGACAACAGCCCGTCGATGCGCTTCACCACCGCCATGGACCTGATGCTGATGCTCAACGTCGGCGGTGCCAAGCACTCCGAGGAGAGCATGGTCCAGCTGATGGAGGAGGCCGGCCTCGACGTCGTCGCCGTCCGCCCGGTCAACCCCTACCTGCACGCCTTCGAGGCCACCGTCCGGGGCTGACCCGGCGTCCCCGGGGCCCAGGAGGACCGGCAAAGGGCCACGAGAACACACGACGGCCGCTGCTCCCCGATCCACCGGGGAGCAGCGGCCGTCCGACGTGCCGGCGTCAGGCCTTGTGCGACGACTCCAGGTGGGCGAAGACCACCACGTTGTCCAGGTAGTCCCGCTTCTTCTTGTCGTACGCGCCGCCGCAGGTGATCAGCCGCAGCTGGGCGTCCGGGGTCTTGCCGTACACCTTCTGGTCGGGGAAGGCGTTCTTGGCGAAGGTCTGCACCGAGTCGACGCTGAACACCGCCACGGTGCCGTCCTCGCGGCTCACCTCGACCTTGTTGCCCGGGACCAGCAGGCTCAGCAGCAGGAACACCGCCGGGCCCTTGGTGGTGTCCACGTGCCCGGCCACGACCGCGCTGCCGCGCTCGCCCGGGGTGACGCCGTCCCGGTACCAGCCGACCAGGTTCTTGTTGTCCGGCGGCGGGGCGTTGAGCTGGCCGGCCGGGTTGAGGGTGAGCTCGGTGAAGGGCGCCTCCACGGCGATCTGCGGGATCCGCAGCCGGGTCGGCTTGGAGCGCTTGAGCGCCGGCGCGCCCGGGGCGGCGGCGGGTGCCGTCTGCCTGGCGGCGGGTGTCGTCCGCCCGGCGGCGGTGGCCGACGGGCCCGGGACGGTGGGCGCGACGGCCGCCGGGGGAACGGCCTGGCCCGCGACCGGGTCGCCGCCCGGCCCGGTTTCCACCGAGTTGTAGATCAGCAGTAGGCCGGCCGCCGCCGCGGCCGTCCCGCCGCGCAGCAGCCGGGTCATTCCGGAGCCGGGACCGCCGGTCATTCCTCTCCTCCGCTCGAAGTCTTCGTCTGGGGCCTGTTCCGCAACGGCCCGCCGCCCCCGTGCGCCCCACCCCCGCCGGGGGAGGCGCCCAGAGGCGGCGGTAGTAGGCGTCAGACCGCGGCGGTGCCGGACGCGCGACGCCCGCGGCGCAGCGCGTACGCGCCGACCCCGAGGCCGCCGAGCAGCAGCACGGCACCGGAGGCGACGCCACCGCCGGACAGCGCCGTACCGCCGCCGCCGGTGTGCACGCCGCCGTGCGGGCCGCGCTCGTCACCCCGGCCTTCGTTGCCCCGGCCCTCGTGGCCGTGGCCTTCGTTGCCCCGGCCCTCGTGGCCGCGGCCTTCGTCACCCCGGCCCTCGTGGCCGCGGCCCTCGTCACCCCGGCCCTCGTGGCCGCGGCCCTCGTTGCCCCGGCCTTCGTCGCCGCGGCCTTCGTTGCCGCGGCCTTCGTTGCCCCGGCCCTCGTTGCCCCGGCCTTCGTCGCCGCGGCCCTCGGAGCCCCTGTCGGACTGCTTCTCCTGCCAGGTGAGGTTCTTGCCCTGGTCCGAGGAGGAGCCGTCGGCGAAGGCCATGGGAGTGCCGACGGTGAGGAGGGCGGCGACAGCCGCTCCGGCGAGCAGCGTGCGTGCAGAACGCATGAGGATGATCCTTTCGGCGCGCGGACCGCGACCGCCGGCGGGGTGCCGGTCATGGGGATTCGCAGGAAGTGGCGCCTGATCCACCGTCAACCACGCTGGAGCCGCGTGCCACCCGAGAGTGGCTGATCGGGCACGGAAAGTGAGCCCTTCGGGTGGTGCCCTGGCCGGGTTCACCCGATTACCCCGGCGATCCGGGTGAACCCGGGGCGGCGTCGGGTGGTAAGGGTGCGCGTCCGGGTGGTCCGGCCGTGCACCCGGCACGCGCCCCGGTGATCCGGTCGCACCCGGCCGCGCCACCCCGCCCCACCCGGGCGCGCACATGGGCCCGCCCCCGGCGCACGGCCGGGGGCGGGCCCAGACGGGACCGGGTTCAGCGGTCCCAACGGTAGAACTCTCGTGCCATCGCGTCCTTCGGCTCGCGCCACGTGGCGGGGTCGTAGGCCTGGACGAAGGCGGTCAGGCGGTCGCTGACGGACCGGAACTCCGGGTGGCCGAGAACCTTGGCCACGGCCGGGCCCGGCGGGCGGTCGGCCTCGATCAGGTGCAGATAGACGTCGCCGAACTGGAAGAGGCTGCGGCCGGTGACGCCGATCAGGTGCGGCAGTTCGCCCCGGTCGGAGTCGGCGAACACCTCGGCGATGTCCGGGGCGGCCCCGGGCTTCATCCGGGCGACGATCAGGGCGCGGTGGGTCTCGGTCACTGTTCGGCCGCCTGCTTCTCGACCTTCTCGCGGATCAGCTGCATCTGGATCCGGGAGTTGCGGTTGATGTGGTTGACCATGCCCTCGTCGTCCACCGGAGCGGTGGGCTTCATCGCGAAGTCCTGGATCCAGCGCATCCTGGTACCGGCCGGGACCTCCGCGTACTCCCAGCGGATCTCCATGAACTCGAACGGCCCGGGCTCGACCCGGCGGGCCTTGACCGCGAGCGAGGAGCGGTCGGTGGTGCGCTCGGAGACCCAGCTCCACACCTTGCCGTTCTCGTCCGGGTGCATGGTCAGCCGGAACCGCACCCGGTCGCCGTCGCGCTCCAGCACCTCGACCGAGGCGTACTCGCTGAACAGCTCCGGCCAGTTCTCCAGGTCGTTGGTCATCTCCCAGACCAGGTCGAGCGGAGCGTTGATGACGATCTCGTTGTCCGTGTGTCCGGGCATCTCAGGCGCCTGCCTTCGCGGAAAGGGAGCTGTTGACCAGCTCCAGGAACTCGGCCGGGGTCTTGGCGGACTCGGCGCCGGAGGCGACCTTGAGGCCGTGGCGGTTCTCCAACTCGCCGACGACGCCGAGCAGTCCGAGCGAGTCGACGCCGAACTCGTCGAACTGGGCACCCGGCTTCTCCAGGTCGCCGGGGTCGACGGTCACGCCGGCCCGAGCCTGGAGCAGGGTGGCCAGCTCGGGATAACTGAGGTTGGTGCTCACGGGTTTCCCTTCGAAGGTGCAGCGGATCGGGGGTACGGGGGAGTCAGGGCCGCTCCCCGCGCCGGAGCACCAGCGCGGAGTTGGAGCCCATCAGCCCGCGGCTGAGCACCAGCGCGGTGCGCAGCTCGGTCGGGCGGGCGCGGCCGGTCACCAGGGCGAGGTCGTGGCAGACCTCGGTGACGTTGGGGGTGGGCGGCAGCACGCCGTCCTCCATGGCCAGTACGGCGGCGGTCACGTCCAGCATCGGCGCGCCGCAATAGGCCCTGCCGGTGCCGGACTTGGGTGCGGTGACCGGGACGCGTTCGGCGACCGGGCCGAGCGCGTCGGCCAGTGCGAGGGCCTCGGCCCGGTCGGCGGCGGGGACACCGAGGGCGTCCGCGAAGACGACGTCGATCTCCTCCGGCGCGATCCGGGCCTCGTCCAGCGCCGTCCGGATCGCGGCGGCCAGCCCCTCCCGGGATTCCTCCCAGCGGGAGGCGCCGGTGAAGGTGGCGCCGTGCCCGGCCAGGTGCGCCCGGACGTTGGCGCCGCGCCGTCTGGCCGCCTGCTCGTCCTCCAGCAGCAGCATGGCGCCGCCCTCGGCGGGGGCGAAGCCGCAGGCCTGCGCGGTGAACGGCAGGTAGGCCGCCTCCGGCTGGTCGGCCAGACTCAGCTCGGGGTAGCCGAGCTGGCAGACCATGGAGTACGGCGCAAGCGGGGCCTCGGCGGCGCCGACCACGACGGCGTCGGTGCCGCGTTCGACCGAGCGGGCGGCGTGGGCGATGGCGTCCAGGCCGCCGGCCTCGTCGCTGGCGACCACCCCGCACGGGCCCTTGTAGCCGCCGCGGATCGAGATCTGGCCGGTGCTGGCCGCGTAGAACCAGGCGATGGACTGGTACGGGCCGACGAACCGCGGCCCCTGGCCCCAGAGTTGCTGGAGCTCGCGCTGGCCGAACTCGCCGCCGCCGGAGCCGGCCGCGGTCACCACGCCGACCGCGTAGGGCTGTTCGGGGTCGGGCTGGAACCCGGCGTCCGCCACCGCCAGGTCGGCGGCCGCCATCGCGTAGTGGGTGAAACGGTCGGTCTGCACGAGGAAGCGGCTGTCGATCACCGACTGCGGATCGAACTGACGCACCTCACCCGCGACTTTCAGCGGTATGTCGGTGCAGCCCTCGCGGGATATCCGGTCGAGGACGCTCACGCCCTGCCTGGTGGCCTTCCAGAAGGCGTCGGCACCGACACCGTTCGGCGCCACCACGCCGAGGCCGGTGACCACCGCCCGGCGGCCCTGCTGACGTGACGTCATGGCAATCACCCCGTTCTGTTGAGCACGACGGCGGACTGGAATCCGCCGAATCCGCTGCCGACCGAGAGGATGTGGCTCAGTGGCAGCTCGCGCGCGGTGCGCGGCACGTAGTCGAGATCACACTCCGGGTCCGGCGTCTCGTAGTTGGCGGTGGGCGGCACCACGCCGTGGGCCAGCGCCAGGGTGCAGGCGACCACCTCGATCGCGCCGATCGCGCCGAGCGAGTGCCCGACCATCGACTTGATCGAGCTCATCGGTGTCGTGAAGGCGTGGTCGCCCAGCGAGCGCTTGACCGCGGCGGTCTCGTGCCGGTCGTTCTGCTTGGTGCCCGAGCCGTGCGCGTTGACGTAGTCGACGTCGGTGCGGTTGACCCGGGCGTGGTCGAGCGCGTGGTCGATCGCCCGGGACATCTCCAGCCCCTCCTTGGTGAGGCCGGTCATGTGGTAGGCGTTGCCGAAGGTGGCGAAGCCCCCGACCTCGCCGTAGATCCGGGCGCCGCGGCGGCGGGCGTGCTCCAGCTCCTCCAGCACCAGGACGGCGCCGCCCTCGCCGAGGACGAAGCCGTCCCGGTGGGCGTCGAAGGGGCGGGAGGCGTGCGCCGGGTCGTCGTTGCGCTCGCTGGTGGCCTTGATGGCGTCGAAGCAGGCGACGGTGATCGGTGAGATCGGGGAATCGGAGGCGCCGGCGACGCAGATGTCGGCGCGCCCCTCCTCGACCGCCTGGAAGCCGTAGCCGATCGCGTCCAGGCCGGAGGTGCAGCCGGTGGAGACGGTCTGCACCGGGCCGTGCGCGCCGACCCGCTCGGCCACCGCGGAGGCCAGCGTGCTGGGCGCGAAGGCCCGGTGCAGCTGCGGCTCGGCCTGCCGGTGGTCCACGTCCCAGCGCGTACCGGTGGCGCTGACCAGGGCGTAGTCGTGCTCCAGCCGGGTGGTGCCGCCGACGGCGGTGCCCAGCGAGACGGCGATCCGCCACGGGTCCTCGGCGGCCAGGTCCAGCCCGGCGTCGGCGACCGCCTCGGCGGCCGCGACCATCGCGAACTGCACGTAGCGGTCGGCCCGTTGGACGTCCTCGGGGCTCAGCCCGTGGGCCTGCGGGTCGAAGTCGCACTCGGCCGCGATCCGGGAGCGGAACCCGGTCGGATCGAAGAGCGTGATGCCACGGGTGGCGGTGCGGCCGGCCGTCAGGAGGTCCCAGAAGGCCGGGATCCCGATCCCTCCGGGCGCGACCACACCGATCCCCGTGACGGCGACGCGCCGGGTCACGAGCCGACCTTGGCGTGTTCCGGCGGGCCGGAGGCCGCCGACTCCTCGGTGCTGACGTGGCCGAGGTCGGGGCGAGGGGCGAGCGGGCCGCAGTGGAAGACCATCCGGGCCTCGGTCTTGCCGACGTTGCGGAAGCGGTGGCGCATGTTGATCGGGATCATCAGGCCCTGGTCCGGCTTGAGCGGGTGTGCCTTCCCGTCCAGGTCCACCTCCAGGTCGCCGGAGACGACGAACACGAACTCCTCGGAGTACGGGTGGTAGTGCTCGTTGATCCGCTCCCCGGGCTTGATGATGGCCAGGCCCATGAAGCCGCTGGTCGCCCCGCAGCTGGGAGGGGTGAGCATGGTGCGCAGCTCGGCGCCGTGGCGGCGGTTCTCCGGGGCCTCGTCGACGTTGATGATCCTCGGGTACTGCGTGGTCATGGTGGTGTTCCTCCGGTGGGGGGTCGGCTGGGCGTCAGTCGCTCAGCGAGCTGCGGTCGGTGACCGGGCTCATGGCGCGGGCGGCGAGGAAGGCGCTCTGGCCCGCGACGGTGCGCAGATCGCCGGTCGGGCCGAGGTCCAGCAGCCCGGCCAGCTGGGCCGCCTCCTGGTCACCCGCCACACCGAGCGCGGCGGCCGGGTCGGCCTCGGCCGGCACCCGCAGGTCGACCAGGCGCACCACGGTGTCGTCGCGCTGGAAGACGGTGGCCGCCGCGACCGGGCCGGTCGGGTCGGCGGTGGCGAGGTTGTCGTGGTCGAAGAGCAGCTCCGCGAGGGCCTGCCCGCGGCCCGGGCGCACCGGGTAGAGCACGGCGTGCCGGTGCAGCCGGCCGGAGGCGGGGGAGCTGGCGATGGCCTGGTGCCGGGCGGGCAGCGCCGCCTTGGCGAAGAAGGCGCGGGCGGACTGCGGGTCGCCCAGCTGCCGGGCCTCCTCCAGGTACGGGTTGAGCTCCTCCTCGACGGCCCGCACCTCCGGCTGCATCGCCACGTGGCGCAGCGCGTCGCCCAGGTTGCCGACCACCTCGACGGCCCGCACCACCCGGTTGCCGTGCATGAACAGGGAGGTGCGGTGCAGCCTGGTGTGCTCGTCGACCTCGGCCTTGGGGGACGCGTAGGCGGACAGGATGCGGGCGACCTCGGCCTCGCTGCCGGGCTTGACCGTGAAGGTCAGCGCGTGGCGCACCACCCCGTCCGGGCCCGGCTCGGCCCTGGGCGGGCCGACGTGTCCGGCGGGCTCGCTGCGCGGCAGGCCCGGCGGCACCTCGATCGGTGCCCGGGTACCGGTGGAGCCGGCCGCCGAGGTCTGGCGCAGGACGGCGTAGCGCAGCGAACGGAAGTTGTCGCTGACGCAGCCGTGCATCGGCTTGACCATCTCGCGGTGGGCGGGACTGTCCACCCACTCCAGGAAGGCCTCCTGGTCCTCCCACTCGCTGGTGATCAGCCACTGGCGGGGGTCGTTGATGGACTGGCACAGCTGGTCGCTGACGTGGCCGGGCACCGCGGCCACCTGGTGGCGCAGCTGCTCGTAGACGTCGAGGAAACGCTGCTGGGCGCCGTCCTGGATCTCCAGCATCAGCACCACCCTCAGCCGGGTGTCGGACTCTTCGTGCTGCTTCGGCTGCGGTTCGGACAGAGTTGTCATGATCCACTTTCTGCTCTCGGTCGCTCGCGGCGGGCCCTTGACGGCCGCGTCCGGCGGGTGCTCCTGGCCTGGGGGAGGGGGTGCGGTGGCGGTCGGCCCGGGCAGTCGGCGCCAGGCCTGAGGTCGATCGTGAGCGGCCGACCGGGCGCGGCGCGAGATTTGCGGGCCATCCGGGCGAAGAGGCGGCACAGCCCCCCTCGGTCGGGGGATGGAAGAGCGGGGCCCCGGGCTGAGCGGGCCCGTCGAGGGCGGCGCCGAGCCCAGCTGCCGGGCCGCGGAATCCCAGTACAGGGTGGAGCAACTGATGAATCCGAAGGTTGACGACCGGGTGCCGGTCCTGATCGTGGGCGGCTCCCTGGTCGGGTTGTCGGCCTCGCTCTTCCTCGGCCGACTGGGTGTCAGGCACCTGCTGGTCGAGAAGCACGCAGACACCTCGCATCACCCGCGCGGACGAGGCAACAACGTCCGCACGATGGAGCTGTACCGGGTCGCCGGGATCGAACCGGCGATCCGCGAGGCGGCCTCGGTGCTCGCCCCGAACCACGGCATCCTCCAGACGCCCTCGCTGACCGGCGAGGAGCAGGAGTGGCTGTTCCGGGAGATCGACCCGGGCGGCAAGCTCGCCCGGTTCAGCCCCAGCCGCTGGTGCCTGTGCAGCCAGAACGACCTGGAGCCGGTGCTGCTGCGCGCGGCCCGGGAGCTCGGCGGCGACGTTCGCTTCGGCACCGAGCTGGTCTCCTTCGAGCAGGACGCCGACGGCGTCACCTCCCTGCTGCGCAGCCGGGAGACCGGCGAGGAACGGGTGGTGCGCTCGGAGTACCTGATCGCCGCGGACGGCCCGCGCAGTCCGGCCCGGGTCCGGCTCGGCATCGGCCAGACCGGCAAGGGCGAGCTGTTCCACAACGTCAGCATCACCTTCCGCTCCAAGCGGCTGGCCGAGGTGGTCGGCGACCGGCACTTCATCGCCTGCTACCTGACCAACCCGGAGGCGGACGGCGCGCTGCTGCCGGTGGACAACCAGACCGAGTGGGTCTTCCACGCGCCCTGGCACCCCGAGCAGGGCGAGCCGCTGGAGGCCTTCACCGACGAGCGCTGCGAGCGGCACATCCGCACCGCCGTCGGCCTGCCCGAACTGGACGTCGAGGTCACCGGCCGGGCCCCGTGGCACGCGGCCGAACGGGTCGCCGAACGGTACGGCGCCGGCCGGGTGTTCCTCGCCGGGGACGCCGCCCACGAGATGTCCCCGACTGGCGCCTTCGGTTCCAACACCGGTATCCAGGACGCCCACAACCTGGCCTGGAAGCTGGCCGCCGTGCTCTGCGGCTGGGCCGGGCCCGGTCTGCTGGAGACGTACGGGCAGGAGCGCCGTCCGGTCGCCCAGGTCACCAGCGAGCGCGCCTCGGCCCGCTCCGCCGAGCACAGCCACCCCGGCTACGCGGTGGTCCCGGGCGTCGGCCGGCAGGCCGGGGTTCTGGCCGTGGCGCTCGGCTACCGCTACCCGCGCGGCGCGGTGCTCGGCACCGACCCGGCGGGCGCCGTCGTCCCGGAGACCTTCGAGTCGAACGGCGAGCCGGGCAGCCGCGCCCCGCACCAGTGGCTGCTGCGCGCGGGCGTACGACTGTCCACGCTGGACCTCTACGAGCAGGCGATGGTGCTGCTCACCGGCCCCGAGGGCACGGCCTGGCAGGAGGGCGCCCGGCGGGCGGCCGACCGGCTGGCCGTCCCGCTGGACGCCTACCGGATCGGCGACGGCGCCGAGGACGACCTGGCCCCGGAGCCGGGCACGGACTTCGCCGCGCTGCACGGCCTGGGCCCGGGCGGCGCGCTGCTGGTGCGCCCGGACGGCTTCGTCGCCTGGCGTTCGCCGGGGCCGGCCGCCGACCCGGAGGCCGAGGTGGAGGCCGCGCTCCGGGCGGTACTGGACCTGTAGGGGCACGCACGGACGGGCCCGCCGGTCGACTCGGCGACCGGCGGGCCCGTCCCGTCAGGTTTCGATGATCAGGTGATCAGGTGATCAGGTGATCAGTGCCCGCCGGCGTCCACCACCTCGACGTCGGCGACCTCGCGCTCGATGTCCTCGGCCGGCAGGGCGACCCGGATCGCCCAGTAGTAGATGGCCAGCGAGAACACCGCCACGATCCCCATGTCGTACCACATCGGGATCCGACCGGTGCCGTCGCCGAAGCCGCCCTGCCAGGAGATCAGGCCGAGGCCCAGCAGGTAGACCGGCAGCCACTGGGCGGCCTTCCAGTTGAGCCGCGGCGCGTTCGGCAGGCGCTTCTTGATCGCGTACGCCGCGTAGCTGCCGAGCAGGGCGTAGCCGAGCACGATGGCGATGCCCAGGCGGGACAGGGTCTGCCAGCCGGACCAGTAGATGATCAGGCTGGAGACCACGAACGCGGCCGGGGAGATCACGCCGCCCATCGGCAGCCGGTAGGAGCGCTCACGGTCGGGCAGCCGGCGGCGCAGGGCGCCGAAGGCCAGCGGGGCGCCGGCGTACATCAGCACGCTGGCGGAGGTGATGAAGCCGACCAGCTCCTGCCAGCTGGGGAAGGGCAGGAAGCAGATCACGCCGGTCACGAAGGAGATGATCAGGCCGAACCACGGCACGCCGTTCTTGTCCAGCTGCTCGAACTTCTGCGGCGCGTAGCCGTTGCGGCTCAGGCCGTAGGAGATGCGCGAGGTGGAGGTGGTGTAGATCAGGCCGGTGCCGCCGGGGGAGATCACCGCGTCGACCTTCAGCACGTAGGACAGCCAGCCGAGGCCGACCAGCGTGGCCAGACCGGCGAAGGGGCCGTCGATGCCGGGGAAGTCGAGGTTCGCCCAGCCGTTGGCGAAGGCGCTGACCGGCAGCGCGCCGATGAAGACGACCTGCAGCAGGGTGTAGATCAGGGTGCCGATGGCGACCGAGCCGAGCACGGCGCGGGGGATGTCGCGCTTGGGGTTGCGGCTCTCACCGGCGATCTGGATGGCCTGCTCGAAGCCCAGCAGGGCGAAGATGATGCCGCTGGTGCTGATCGCGGCGAGCACGCCCTTGGCACCGAACGGGGCGAAGCCGTGCGAGGTGAAGTTGGAGCCGTGGAAGCTGGTGATCGCCAGCATGAAGATCGTGAACAGAGGAACGAAGATCTTCAGCCAGGTGGCGACGCTGTTGGTCCGGGCGAGGACCTTCACGCCGAGGAAATTGACCGCCACGAATACCGCCATCAGTACGGTCGCGACGATGAACCCGCTGGTGGTGAGGGTCTTGTCGGCGTTCAGCAGCCCGCCGGCCCAGGGCGTGTCCTTGGCGTAGTTGATCATGGCCTCGACCTCGATCGGTGCCACGGTGGCCGCTTGGAGCCAGGAGAACCAGCCGAAGGACATGCCGGCCAGGCCGCCGAATGCGTAGTGCGGGTAGCGAGCCGTGCCGCCCGAGACCGGGAAGAGTCCGCCGAGCTCGGCGTGCACGAGCGCGAGCAGCACGATCGCGACGGCGCCGATGCCCCAGGAGATGACGGCTGCCGGTCCGGCGGCGGTGACGGCGTTCTTCGCGCCGAAGAGCCAGCCGGAGCCGATGATCGAGCCGACCGAGGCCCACATGAGGCCGACGAGTCCGACGTGGCGCTTGAGCGACCGGTGGGCGGTCCCGGCGGTGCCGGAGCTCTGGCCGGGCGGCGAGATCTGGTTGAGGGAAGCCATGGGCGATCTCTCTGTGTGTGGGGGCTCCGGGGTTGGGCGGAGCGCGGAGAGTTGCCACACAGTAGGGCTATTCAGAGACCTCTGCACAGATTTCATTACTGAATGTTTACTTTCTTTGCCTGATATCCCCGCAGGTAGGAGGCATTCTGTTCAGTTGTCTGTTACGTGACTCGCCAGTAGGTCCGCCATCTGAGCGGGAATTGAGCTTTGCGATTCGATCAGGCACCATTGACCGCCCCGGGCATTTATGGGAATGACGGCCGCCGCATAGTCATTCCTCCGGTGCCCGGGGCCGGCCCTGACCGGGTGTCAGTTCACCAGGTCCGAGGGGTCGGTGTTGGCACCGCAGAGCAGCACGGCGACGCGCTCGCCCTCCACCCGGTCCAAGGCGGCCAGCGCGGTCGAGGCCGCGTACTCCACCGCGAGCCGGCGCTCCTCCCAGAGCCGGCGGCGGGCCGCCACGATGTCCCCGTCCTCCACCAGGACCGAGCGCACCCCCTCGTGCCCGGCCGATGCCCCGGCCGATGCCCCGGCCGCGTGCACGGCGAGCGCGGTGGCCCGGCGTGCGCCCAGCGCGTCCTGGGCCACCGAGGCCACCGGGACGTCCACCGGGTGCCCGGCCTCCAGCGCCGCGTTCAGAGCCCGGCTGCCGGACGGCTCCACCGCGACCACCCGCACCCCGTGCTCGCGGGCCGCGACCGCCACCCCGGCGAACAGTCCGCCGCCGCCCACCGACACCACCACCGTGTCCAGCCCGGGGACCCGGTCGCGGATCTCGTCCAGGACCGTCCCCGCACCCGCCGCGATCAGCGGGTGGTCGTACGCGTGCGAGGCCAACGCCCCACTGCCGGAAGCGAATTCCTCGCAGGCAGCCAGCGCCTCTGCGTACTCCCGGCCCACCAGCCGCACCTGCGCCCCGTACGATCGCAGCCGGTCCAGCTTCACCGGCGAGGCCGTCTCCGGCAGGAACACCGTGGCCCGGACGCCCAGTTCACGCGCGGCCCAGGCGCAGGCGAGCCCGGCGTTGCCGCCCGAGGCGATGGTCACCCCGGCCGGTGGCAGGGTGCCCGCCTCGGCATGGGCGAGCAGGAAGTTCTGCGCACCGCGCGCCTTGAAGCTGCCGGTGTGCTGCAGGAACTCCAGCGCCAGCCACGTCCTGCCGCCGTCGTCCCCCGGCGCCACCGCGACCGGCCGCACCCGCCCGGCGATCCGCCGCCCGGCGGCCTCCACCTGGTCGTACGTCAGCTGCTCCATCGTCGGCTCCTTCGCGTCGGGATGCGGACCGGGTCGTCCGGACCGACCGTAGTGCGACGGAAGGACCCCGAGGAGACCGCCGACGGGCGGGCGTAACCTGGACCCGTGCGTTTCGTGATCCTCCCGCCGCCGGTCCGCTAGCGGGCGGCCCACCCAGCTGAGACCCGGCCGAGCGGGAGGGCCCCGCCGGTTCCCGGGGCGATGGTCGCCGCCCGCGTACCCCGTGGACCAGAACCGGCGAACCATCGTGGAGTACGACGCATGACCTCGCACGCCGCCGTGCCGTTCCGGCACGGCCTGTTGTCCATCTCCGTTGCCGCCGTCGCCTGGGGAGCGGGCGGAGCGGTGGCCGCACTGCTGATGCGCACCAGCGGACTCGGCCCGGTGGCCGTCTCCTGCTGGCGCTTCGGCGTCGCGGCGCTCTGCCTGGCGCTGCTGCCCTCGGAGCGCCCTTCCGGGAAGCCCGGCTCCGCCGTGCTGACCGGCCTCGGGCTGGCCGTCAGCCAGTGCGCCTACTTCGGCTCGGTGCACTACGCGGGCCTCGGGCTGGGCACCCTGATCACCATCGGCGCCGGACCGGTGCTCACCAGCCTCGGTGCGCACCTGCTGCTCGGCGAACGCCTCACCCGGCGGTCGGCGGCGGCCGTCCTGCTCGCCCTCGGCGGGCTCGCCCTGCTCGTCGCCGCACCCGCCGCCGGGCCGCGCCCGGCACTCGGCGCCGCCCTGGCGGTGCTCGGGGGTGCCGGCCAGAGCGGACTCACCCTCTGGGCCCGCGGCGGTGGCTCGGCCCGCGCGAGTACGGGCGCCTTCACCACCGGACTGCTCTGCCTGCTGCCGTTCGCGGCGCTGCAGGGCCTGCTGCCGGCCGTCGGGCAGCCGGCGCTGACCGGCGGAGCCCTGCTCTTCCTCGGGACGGTGCCGACGCTGCTCGCCTACCGGTGGTACTTCAGCGGCCTGAGGGCCGTACCGGGCACCACCGCGTCGGTGCTGGTCCTGCTGGAGCCGGCCACCGCTGCGGTGATCGGCGTCCTCCTCCTCGGTGAGCCCTTCACCGCGGGAGCGGCGGCGGGCGCCGCACTGCTACTGGCCGCGATCGCGGCACTGACCCGGGCGTAAGGGGCCGAGAGGCCGGGGTGCGCCCGCGGCGGCGCCCCGGCCTCCGTGGGTTTGCCGGGCTGTGCACCCGCGCGGGCGAGCCGTGTTCGCCGGGCGCCCGCTCCCGTGCTGTCGTGGCGGCATGGAGATCTCACGCGCGGCCCGGGTGGCCGTCACGACCGCGACCGCCGTCATCCTCGCCGTGGGCGCCGTGGGCCCCGTAGCGCCGGCCGCGTACGCGGCGGCGAGCGGTCGGCGCGATGTCACCGCCGAGACCTGCCGGGCCGCGGGCGGGCACGTGGAGGGCAGCGGCTACTGCGTCGATGCGAGCGGCAAGGACGCCTGGGGCGCGGAGATCGACGGACAGGCGGTCAATCCGAACCCGCGCCCCGGTTTCGAGTGAGACGCGGCGAGAGCCGGCCTGTGGCGGTGTCCGGAACCGCCGCCCGGGGGCGGCGGGCGTCGGGCCCCGGGGGAGCGGGTGGAGGCGTCGCTGGTGGGCCTGCGGGGGTGCGGGCTGACCGTGACGGGTGCCGGAAGCGATGAGCGCTCCCGGCACCGGGCCCTGACCGGTGAGGGCCCGGCCCGGGGTACCGGGCCGGGCCTGGGGGTCACGGCACTGGCCGCAGGGTCACCGGGGCCGGGGTCAGGGCGCGCAGGACCAGGTCGATGCGGACCTTGGTGGCGCCCGCGCGGTGGAGGGCGGCGGAGACGGCCCGTAGTTCCTCCGGGCCGGTGCAGGCGAGGCGGAGCTCCAGGTCGGCGTCGCCGGCCAGGGCGAGCCCGCTCTGCACGGCGGGGAACTCCGCCGCGAGGCGGTCGAAGTCGAGCGGGACCGGTCCGTGGCTGATCCGGGCGATGGCGTGCAGGGCCCGGGCCTGCTCGGGGCGCCCCGGGGCGGGGGTGAAACCGTCCGGGACGAGGTGGAGGGGGGCGGTCACCGGGGCTGGAGCTGGGTGGCCGGGACCGGGGCCGGGGCGGGTGCGGCGGCGGGTGCCGTGGCGGGGGTGGGGACGGGCGGGGCGACCAGGCGGGGGTCGAGGACCAGGGTGTCGACGCCGAGCGGGCTGGTGAGGGTGCGCAGGGCGGGCTCGCCGAGTTCGGTGTAGGCCTGATCCGGCCCGAGGAGCGCGGCGAGGGCCTCGGGGCTGCTGAACCCCACCGCGCAGCGGCGGCCGTCGCGGGTGCGGAAGAGGCGGAGGGTGGTGGTGCTTCCGGTGGCGTTGGTGGTGACCGGAACGTGCCAGACGACGCGGGCCATGCGGATGCTCCCGGTTGGGTGGTGGTTGCTGCCGGAACTGCTCTGTCCTGACGCTAGGTCGGGTCGGGCCGCGCGTCGCCGGTCCTGACGCACCGTTGACCGAATGGGGTGGTGCATTGACGCACTCCTGACACCCGACTCATTCGATTGGACTACGCCTGTTCCCGGCGGGCCGAACATCGCTCGACGGGTTCCGGAACACCAGCCGACCGCCGCCTGACCGGGACGCTCCGGAGGCCCTCCGCTTGCCGCCCGGGCTCCCGAGGACCACGGTGGAGTCGGCCCTCCCGGCGCCCCGGATCCGACCGGCGCACGCTCCGGAGCGGGGGGAGGTGGAGCGAGGGGCCCGGGACGAGATATCTTGACGTCAAGACGTTGGAGACGTGAAGCGGAGTACCGATGACTGACTCGACCATCATCTATACGCACACCGACGAGGCTCCGGCCCTGGCGACCTACTCGTTCCTGCCGGTGGTCCAGGCGTACGCCTCGACGGCGGGTGTGCGGGTGGAGACCCGTGACATCTCCCTGGCCGGGCGGATCATCGCCAGCTTCCCGGAGCGTCTGACCGAGGCCCAGCGGATCGGCGACGCCCTGGCAGAGCTGGGTGAGCTCGCCAAGACCCCGAGCGCCAACATCATCAAGCTGCCGAACATCTCGGCCTCGGTGCCGCAGCTCAAGGCCGCCATCGCCGAGCTGCAGGGCCAGGGCTACGCCCTGCCGGACTACCCGGACGACCCGCGGACCGACGAGGACAAGGACGTCCGCGCCCGCTACGACAAGGTCAAGGGCAGCGCCGTCAACCCGGTCCTGCGCGAGGGCAACTCGGACCGCCGCGCCCCGCTGTCGGTCAAGAACTACGCCAAGACCCACCCGCACCGCATGGGTGCCTGGACCCCCGACTCCAAGACCAACGTCGCCACCATGAGCGGGAACGACTTCGCGAGCACCGAGAAGTCCGTGGTGGTCGAGGCGGACGGTGCCCTGCGCATCGAGCTGGTCGGCCAGGACGGCGCCACCACCGTGCTGCGCGAGAAGGTCCCGGTGCTGGCCGGCGAGGTCGTCGACGCCTCGGTGATGCGTGCCGCCGCCCTGAACGAGTTCCTGGCCGCCCAGGTCGCCCGCGCCAAGGCCGAGGGCGTGCTGTTCTCGGTGCACCTCAAGGCCACCATGATGAAGGTCTCCGACCCGATCATCTTCGGCCACGTGGTCCGCTCCTTCTTCCCGAAGACCTTCGCCGCGTACGGCGAGGCGCTGGCCGCCGCCGGCCTGAACCCGAACAACGGCCTGGGCGGCATCCTGGCCGGCCTCGACAAGCTGTCGAACGGCGCCGAGATCAAGGCCTCCTTCGACGCCGAGCTGGCCGAGGGCCCGGCCCTGGCCATGGTCGACTCCGACAAGGGCATCACCAACCTGCACGTGCCGAGCGACGTCATCGTCGACGCCTCGATGCCGGCCATGATCCGCACCTCCGGCCACATGTGGGGCCCGGACGGCCAGGAGGCCGACACCCTCGCCGTCCTGCCCGACCACAGCTACTCCGGCGTGTACCAGGCCGTCATCGACGACTGCCGCGCCAACGGCGCCCTGGACCCGGCCACCATCGGCTCGGTCCCGAACGTCGGCCTGATGGCCCAGAAGGCCGAGGAGTACGGCTCCCACGACAAGACCTTCGAGATCGAGGCCGCCGGCACCGTCCGCCTGGTCGACGCCGAGGGCAACGTGCTCCTGGAGCAGGCCGTGCAGCCGGGCGACATCTTCCGCGCCTGCCAGACCAAGGACCTGCCGATCCAGGACTGGGTCAAGCTGGCCGTCACCCGCGCCCGTGCCACCGGCGACCCGGCGGTGTTCTGGCTGGACGAGAACCGCGCCCACGACGCCGTGCTGATCGAGAAGGTCAAGACCTACCTGCCGGAGCACGACACGACCGGCCTGCAGATCGAGATCATGTCCCCGGTCGAGGCCACCAAGTTCTCGCTGGAGCGCATCCGCCGCGGCGAGAACACCATCTCGGTGACCGGCAACGTGCTGCGTGACTACCTGACCGACCTGTTCCCGATCCTGGAGCTGGGCACCAGCGCCAAGATGCTGTCGGTCGTCCCGCTGATGGCGGGCGGCGGCCTGTTCGAGACCGGCGCCGGCGGTTCCGCCCCGAAGCACGTCCAGCAGCTGGTCAAGGAGAACTACCTGCGCTGGGACAGCCTGGGCGAGTTCTTCGCGCTGGCCGCCAGCTTCGAGCAGCTCGCCACCAGCACCGGCAACGCCCGTGCCCAGGTGCTGGCCGACACCCTGGACCGCGCCACCGGCACCTTCCTCAACGAGGACAAGTCGCCGAGCCGCCGTCTCGGTGGCATCGACAACCGCGGCAGCCACTTCTACCTGGCCATGTACTGGGCCCAGGAGCTGGCCAAGCAGACCGCCGACGCCGAGCTGGCCCAGGCCTTCGACGGCCTGGCCAAGGCGCTGACCGAGCAGGAGAAGACCATCGTGGACGAGCTGATCGCCGTCCAGGGTGCGCCCGTCGACCTCGGTGGCTACTACCAGCCGGACCCGGCCAAGGCCGCGGCGGCGATGCGCCCGTCGAAGACCTTCAACGAGGCGATCGCCAGCCTGGCCTGACACCGGACGGGTTGAGAAACCGGCACCAGGAGGCCCCCGGGTCCTTCGGTTCTAACGGTCCTCGCAACACCCGCGATCTGCGGGAGTTGCGAGGACCGTGGGCGTTGAGCGTGATCTTGCCGGGTTGCGGGAGCGTTTCGTTGCGCGGCTGGATGTCGTGGGGAACGTGACCGTGGTGGCGCGTGAGCTGGGGGTGAACCGGAATACCGCTTTCGGCTGGGCCAGGAAGGCCGGGCGGCGTTCGGAGCGCGTGCCGCGCAGGCATCCTGGGCGGGACGAGTACGAGCGGCTGCGGGCCGGGGGCGTCGCGCGCCGGGCGGCCGCCGCGCGCAGGCCCCGCCCCAAGGAACGCAAACTGCTGCGTGAAGGCCGACTGCGCCGGTTCGTCCAGGACCAACTGCGCAGGCGGTGGTCACCGGAGCAGATCTGCAACGCTCTACGCAAGGAGTATCCCGACGACGAGAGCATGCGGGTGAGCGTGGAGACGATCTACCAGGCGCTGTACTTCCAGGCCCGCGGCGGCCTGGAACGGGAAGTCCAGGCCGCCGTCCGTTCCGGCCGGACCCGTCGCAAGCCACGCCGGGACCCTGAACGGCGCACGCCCCGGTTCATCGACCCGATGGTGATGATCAGCGATCGCCCCGCCGACATCGAGGACCGGGCCGTGCCCGGTCACTGGGAAGGCGACCTCATCATCGGCGCGGGCGGCCGTTCCGCGATCGCCACCCTGGTCGAGCGCAGCACCCGCTACACCATACTGGTCCACCTGCCGGGCGGAGCCCACGACGCCGAGACCGTCCGCGACGGCCTCGTCACCACGATCCAGGCCCTGCCCGCCCACCTGCGCGGCTCCCTCACCTGGGACCAGGGCAGCGAAATGGCACGCCACAAGCAGTTCAGCATGGCCACCGGTATGCCCGTCTACTTCTGCGATCCGGCCTCGCCCTGGCAGCGCGGCTCGAACGAGAACACGAACGGACTGCTCCGGCAGTACTTCCCCAAGGGCACCGATCTGAGCGTCCACAGCCCCGAGGACCTCGAACACGTCGCCCAGGAACTCAACGGCCGCCCACGCAAGACGCTCGACTGGGATACCCCAGCCGAGCGTCTACGTGATCTACTCACCACCTAAAACCAAGTGGTGTTGCGACGACCCCTGAAATCCAAGCCCCGCGAGTGGGGCCGTCCCGCGTGTCGCACGGGCCCCGCGTACGGCCCCGGGTGTCAGGCCGCGTCGCGGACCTCCCGGGCGGGGCGGTGGAACAGCCGGGATTCGTGCAGCAGGAGGACCGTGCCGAGGCCGAAGACCACGGCGGGCACGGCGACGATGACGGTCAGGAGGACCTTGACGGCGATGCCGAAGGCGTCGTGGTCGGAGAGCTCCCCGGTCGACGGGTCCGTCCACATCCTGGTCCGGTAGCCGTCGCGGTGGTCCTCGTCGGTGGTGCGGACCTGCTCCCAGTCCCGGCCCCCGGCCGTCCACGAGTAGGTGCAGGTGTGGACGTCGCTGGTGACCGGGTAGTTGTCGACGGTGTCCGTCCGGTAGCCCGAGTGGCGGCAGCCGTTGAGGGTGACGGTCACCGACTGCTCGGTGCGCAGCCACCGGCGGACGTCCTGGGCGTCCGTGGTGGCCAGCGCGGTGTCGAGGACGGCCGGGACCGCGAAGAACAGGAACAGCACCAGGCCCGTGCCCGCCTCGGCCCAGCCCAGCGCCGGTACCAGGCCGAGCAGACCCACCACCAGCGCCGGGCCGACGACCCAGAGGCGCGCGCCGAGCCAGGCCGGGTCGTCCAACGCCCAGTCCAGGGCGGCCTGGCCGGCCACCACCACGGCCGTCGCGAAGGCCGACGCGCTGATCGCGCCACCGATCCGCTGGAGTGGGCTCCAGCCGTTCTCCGATCCCGCCACGCCCGCCCCCTGCGCACTCGGTCCTCGTTCCTCATACTGACCGACCGGGCGGCGTGATCCCATGGCCCGTTCAGGCCAGGCCCAGCACCACGCCGGTGCCGGTCAGCAGCAGGAGCGCGGCACCGTTGGCGCGCGGCAGCGCGAGGGCCGTGCCGACCGCCTCGCGCAGCAGCTGGTAGGGGCCGTGCGCGAGCGGCCCGTCCGCGCCGAGCACCCGGCCGGGGGCGCCGGCCCGGCGGGCGGCGAGGGCGGAGCGGACGGTGTGGAAGCCGCTCGTGACGACGGTGCAGCGGTAGCCGGGGCGCTCGGCGGCCATCAGGGCGGCGCCGAAGCGCAGGTTCTCGGCGGTGTTCACGGCCCGCTCCTCGCGCCGGATCCGCTCGGCCGGGACGCCCCGGGAGATCAGGTAGCGGGCCATCGCGCCGGCCTCGGTGCACTGCTCGTGCGGGCCCTTGCCGCCGGTCACCAGCAGCAGCGGGGCGTGCCCGGCGGCCTCCTCGGCGGCGAGGCGGTCCAGCGCGGCGTCCAGCCGGGCCGCCAGGGTCGGCGCGGGCACGCAGCCGTCCAGCGCTGCGCCCAGGACCACCAGGTAGTCGGCGCCGAGCGGAACCGGACGGCGGCGCTGGTGCAGCGCGCAGGCGAGGAAGCCGAGCAACCAGAGCAGGACGTACCCGCCGAGCAGGGCGGCGGGTGGGAGCAGGGCGCGCATATCCGTCGAACGCGGCCGGTGGCGGCACCGTTCCGGGGCGCGGGAGGAGGGCGGTACGACGGAGCCCACGTCCGCGGGGAGGACGTGGGCTCCAGGGGTTCCGGGGCGCTCCGGGCAGTGGGGCTCAGCCGGCGTCCGCCGCCGGGGTGGTGGGCGCGGCAGGGGAGGCGGGGGCCGCCGGGCGCCGGCCGCCGCCCTTGTGGAGCGAGGCCAGGTAGGCGTTGTACGCCTCCAGCTCGGCGTCACCGCTGCGGTCCTCGGCGCGGTCGCGGCGGCGGGCCTGCCGCTGCTCGGAGCCCATCCACTGGTAGACCAGCGCGATCAGCACGAGTGCGGTCGGGATCTCGCCGAATGCCCAGGTGATGCCGCCGGCCAGCTTCTGGTCCTCCAGCAGGTCCGTCCCGGGCGGTGCGGCCTGGACGGTGAAGGTGGAGACCAGCGGGTGGCTGGCCATCATCACCGCCACGCCGAAGAAGGCGTGGAACGGCATCCCCATGAACAGCTCGATGATCCGCATCACGTGCCCGGGGCGGTGCGGGCCCGGGTCCACGCCCATGATCGGCCAGAAGAAGGTCAGACCCGTCATGAGGAAGTGGACCATCATGAAGATGTGCCCGAGGCGGTACTGCATCAGGAAGTCGAACGCCGGGGTGAAGTAGACCCCGTACAGGCTCGCGATGAACATCGGGATGGTGAACGCCGGGTGCGAGATCACCCGGACGTACCGGCTGTGCAGCAGCGCCACCAGCAGCTCGCGCGGCCCGCGCGGCCGCCCCTTGCCCGCCGGGCGCAGGGCGCGCAGGGCGAGGGTGATCGGCGCGCCGAGCAGCAGCAGGATCGGCGTCAGCATGGACAGCACCATGTGCTGGATCATGTGCGCGCTGAACAGCACCATGCCGTAGTCGTTCAGCCCGCTGCAGGTGACCAGCAGCATGCTGGCGACGCCCGCGACCCAGCCGACGACCCGGCCGATCGGCCAGCGGTCGCCGCGCCGGTACAGCCGGACCACGCCGACCAGGTACAGCGCCAGCGCGACCAGGCCGCCGAGCAGGAACACCCAGTCCGGGGACCAGGTCCACACGTGGGAGAGGCTGAACGGGCCTAGTCGGGTCATCCCGCCGTGGTGGTGCATTCCTGACATTCCGTCGCCCATCGGCGGGTCCTGCTTTCCGTCCTCGTGGTCCCCGCTGGGGGTCCGGTTCGCCCGTTTTGCTTGGCATACAGCCTAGGTGGGCCTTACCTCGGCCGTACCGCCGCCCCCTCCCGTACGGGCTCGGCGCGAGCTCAGTACGGGCTCCGTGCGGGCCCCGTACGAGCGGCTCCCGGCGGCTCCGGGCGGCTCTCCAGCGTGCGGCGTCGTGGCTAGACTGACCGGCCGGTCGGCAGGGAGGAGTCAGCCATGGCGGCGTCGCAGCGGCCCGGGGCACGGACCACGGTCGCACTCACCGGGGCGACCGGCTTCATCGGCTCGGCCGTACGGGCGGCCCTCGCGGCGCGCGGCGTCCCGGTGCGGGCGCTGGTGCGCGGGGAGCCCGTCGCGGACGGGCACACCGCCTGGGTGCGCGGCGACCTCGCCGACCGGGCGGCGCTGGCCGAGCTGTGCGCGGACGCCGGGGTGCTGCTCCACCTGGCCTCGCGGGTCGGCGGCGGCGCCGAGGAGTGCGCGGCGGTCAACGACCGGGGCGCGGCGGCGGTGATGGCGGCGGCCGGCCGGGCCGGGATCGGCCGGATCGTCCACCTGTCGACGACGGCGGTGTACGGCGAGGGCCCGCACGCGGGCATCGGCGTCGACGAGGTGCCCGCCGCGCCGCTGTCCGAGGCCAGCCGCACCAGGCTGCTTGGTGAGGGCCACGCCCTGGCGGCGGGTGCGCTGGTGCTGCGCCCCGCGCTGGTCACCGGGACGGGCGACCGCTGGGTGGTGCCCGGCCTGGCCGAGTTGGCCCGGCGGGTACCGGCGCGATGGGCTGGCGGTGACGTCCGGATCTCCCTGGTGGACCGCACGGACCTGGCCCGGCTGATCACCGCGCTCGCGCTGGACGTGCCGGCCCCGGTGGCGGGCGTCCACCACGCGGCCCACCCGGAGCCGGTCCGCAGCGGCGACCTGCTCGACGCCTTGGCCGGGCTCGGCCTGCTGCCCGCCCTGGACGGCCCTGCGCTGTCCTGGGACGAGTGCCGCCGACTGCTCGCGACGACGCCGGGGCGGGTCTCCGAGCGCCAGCTGGCGATGATCGCCCGGGACCACTGGTACCGCAGCGGCGAGGTCTGGCGGCTGGCCGCCTGCCCGCCCGGTCCGGGGCCGCTGGCCCGCCTGGCGGAGGCGGCGCCCTGGTACCGGGCGGTGCTCGGGGCGGGCTGAGCCGGGCCGAACTACGTCCGTAGTGGCGACGGCTGCAGTTACTGCACCTGTAGTTGCCGCGTCTTGTAGTTACGACGGCTGTAGTGACCAGCCCCGACCCTTAGTTACTGCACCCGTAGTTACGACGCCTGTAGTTACGACGCCTGTAGTCGGCGGGCCCGCGCCTCCAGGAACCGTTGCTCGGCGAGGCTCGCCGTGGCCTTCGCGGCGCGGCGGTAGTGGTCGTACGCGCCCGCCCGGTCACCGGCCCGCTCCAGCAGGTGCGCCCGGACGGAGAGCAGCCGGTGGTGGCCGGCCATCCGCCGGTCCCCGTCCAGGGCGGCGAGCAGGGCGAGCCCGGCCTCAGGGCCGTCGCGCTCGGCGAGGGAGACCGCCCGGTTGAGGGTGACCATCGGGTTGGGGGCGATCCGCTCCAGGATCAGGTAGAGGGCGTGCACCTGCGCCCAGTCGGTCTCCTCGGCGGTGGCGGCGTCGGCGTGGGTGGCGGCGATGGCGGCCTGGAGCTGGTACGGGCCCAGCTCGGGGCCGCCCAGGGCGGCCTTGGCCAGCACGGTGCCCTCGTCGAGCAGGCCGCGGTCCCAGGTACGGCGGTCCTGCTCGCCCAGCGGCACCAGGTCGCCCGCTGCCGTCGTCCGGGCCGCCCGGCGGGCGTGGGTGAGCAGCATCAGGGCGAGCAGCCCGGTCACCTCGCCGTCCTCGGGCAGTTGGGCGTGCACCATACGGGCCAGCCGGATCGCCTCCTGGGCGAGGTCGGCGCGGTGCAGTTCGCTGCCCGAGGAAGCCGTGTAGCCCTCGTTGAAGATCAGGTAGAGCACGTGCAGGACGACCCGGAGCCGCTCCTCCCGCTCGCCGCCCTCGGGCAGGGGGAAGGAGCTGCCGGCCGCCCGGATCCGCTGCTTGGCCCGGCTGATCCGGGCCGCCATGGTGGCCTCCGGCACCAGGAACGCCCGGGCGATCTCGGCGGTGGTGAGCCCGCCGACCGCGCGCAGGGTGAGCGCGGTCTGGGAGGCGGCGGTCAGCGACGGGTGGCAGCACAGGAAGAGCAGCAGCAGGGTGTCGTCGGTGTCCGGCACGTCCTCGGGCACCACCTCGGCGGCCGTGGTCGCGCTCTCGCGCTCGCGGCGGGCGTGATCGCTGCGCATCTGGTCGACCAGCCGCCGGGCGGCGACCGTGACCAGCCAGCCGCGCGGGTTGTCCGGCACGCCCTCCCGGGGCCACTGCACGCTCGCGGCGAGGACGGCCTCCTGCACGGCGTCCTCGCAGCCCTCGAATCGGCCGTACCGTCGTACCAAGGTGCCGAGGACCTGCGGCGTGAGGTCACGCAGCAGGCCCTCGAAGTCCGGTGCTGTCATGCCTCCAAGTGTCCGTCGGAGAACATCACCTGGCGCACCTCGACGCCCAGCCCCTCGATCGCGGCGTCCGGGATCTGCGCGGCGAGCTCGATCGCCCGCTCCTTGTCCTCGCAGTCGACCAGGTAGAAGCCGCCCAGGAACTCCTTGGCCTCCAGGAACGGGCCGTCGGTGACCGCCGGCTGGCCGTCGCGCACCCTGACCACGGCGGCCTGGGACGGGTCGACCAGCGCCTGGGTGACGATCAGTTCGCCGGAGGACTTCAGCGCTTCGATGAACCTCCCGTGCCCGGCACCGATCGCCGCCTTCTCCTCGTCGGTCAGGGCGTCCAGCACGGCCGGGTTGATGTGCAGGCTGATCAGGAACTTCATGGCGTACTCCTCGTGGTGATCGGGGCCCCGTCCGGGCCCCTCGACCGTACGGTCGGAGCCGGCTCCGCCGTCTTGACGTCCCCGCCGGAGAAATCTCCCACGGCTTCACTCCCGTCGCACCGTTCACCGCGGTGCAGAACCCGGTGCCTGGAACCCGGCGTCAAGGAACCGGCGGCCGCTCCGACCACCCGGCGGAAGGTTTCCGAGGCGGAGGAGTCGCCGAGATGAGAATGGACCGGGCGCGGCTGGGGCTGGCCCTGCTGATGCTGCCGACCCTGCTGGTCGCGATGGACATGACGGCGCTGCTGCTCGCCCTGCCGAGACTGAGCGCCGACCTGGGCGCCTCCGGCGTCCAGCAGCTGTGGATCAGCGACGGCTACGGGCTGATGGTGGCCGGGCTGGTCATCACCATGGGCACGCTGGGCGACCGGATCGGCCGCCGGCGCCTGCTGCTCAGCGGCGCGGCGGCCTTCGGGCTGCTGTCGGTGGTCGCCGCCTTCGCGGTCGACCCGCTGATGCTGATCGTCGTACGGGCCCTGCTGGGCGTCGCCGGGGCGACGCTGGCGCCGTCCACGCTCGCGCTGATCACCAACATGTTCCGGGACGAGCGCGAACGCGGACGGGCCGTCGCGGTCTGGGCGACCTGCCAGTTCGCGGGCGGGGCGCTGGGCCCGGTGCTGGCCGGGTTCCTGCTCCAGCACTTCTGGTGGGGGTCGGTGTTCCTGGCCGCCGTCCCGGCCATGGCGCTGCTGCTGGCGGCCGGGCCGGTCGTGCTGCCGGAGTCCCGCGGCGGGACGGCCGGGCGGTTGGACCCGGCCGGGGTCGGGCTGTCGCTGGCGGCGGTGCTGCTGACGCTGTACGGCATCAAGCAGCTGCCGGCCGGGGGCGCGCCACTGGTCCCGGCGGCGGCCCTGGTGGCGGGCACCGGCATCGGGTACGTCTTCGTCCGGCGGCAACTGCGCTCGGAGCGGCCGCTGTTGGACCTGCGCCTGCTGCGCGGCCGCCCGTTCACGGCCGTGCTGGTCTCGTTGGTGCTGGCCGGGGCCGCGATGGCCGGCACCGGCCTGCTGGTGACCCAGTACCTGCAGAGCGTGCTGGGCCACTCGCCGTTCGCCTCGGCCGTGCTGTTCGCCCCGATGGGCCTGGCGGTGGCGGCCGGCACCATGGCCGCGCCGCGGCTGGCCGGCCGGATGGAGCGGACCACCGCGATCGCGGGCGGGCTGGCGCTGTCCGCGCTGGGGGCCCTGCTGCTGGTCGCCGCGGACCAGGACGCGGGCTCGCTGCCGTTGGTGATGACCGGCATCGCGGTGCTGGCGCTGGGCACCGGGCCGCTGTTCGCCCTGGGTACCGGGCTGGTCCTCGGCTCGGTGCCGCCGGAGCGGGCGGGGTCGGCGGCCTCGATGTCGGAGACCGGCAACTACTTCGGCGGCTCGCTCGGCTTCGCCCTGCTGGGCACCGTCGCGTCGGCGGTCTACCGCGGCCGCACCGGCGGCGGCTCCGACTCGCTGGCGGGAGCGGTCGAGGCGGCCCGGCACCTGCCGTCCGGGCCGGGCGCCGAACTGCTGAACGGCGCCCGCTCGGCGTTCACGGCGGCGCTGCACGTCAACGGGCTGATCGCGGCCGCGCTGTTCGCCGCGCTGGCCGTACTGACGGTGGCGATGCGCCCGGCGAAGGGCACGGACCCGGAGGAGGAGGAGCCGGGCGATGAACCGGGAGAGGAGCCGGGTAGGAAGGCGCCCGCGTACGAGAGGGCTTGAACCTGCCACCTGTGTCAGGTCCTACCTTCGAGAGGCGACGAACGCGGCATCCACTGAAGGGGGAAGAACGATGAGCAGCGACCTGACCGGCAAGGTGGCCCTGGTGACCGGCGGCAGCCGGGGGATCGGCGCAGCGGTGGCCAAGCGACTGGCGGCCGAGGGGGCGGCGGTGGCGCTCACCTACGTCCGGGCGCAGGAGCAGGCCCTGACGGTCGTCGAGGAGATCGAGGCGGGGGGCGGCCGGGCGGTGGCGATCCGCGCCGACCTGGTCGAACCGGAGGCCGCGGCGAGTGCGGTGGAGGAGACGGTCCGGCAGCTGGGCGGGATCGACGTCCTGGTGAACAACGCGGGCTTCCGCACCTACGGCCCGCTCGACGAGGTGTCGGTCGAGGAGCTCGACCGGGTGCTCGCCGTCGACGTCCGCTCGGTGTTCCTGGCCGCCCAGGCCGCCGCCCGGCACATGGGCGACGGCGGACGGATCATCAGCATCGGCTCCTGCTTCAACGGCCGGGTCCCCGGCTCGAACTTCGTCCTCCAGGCCACGGCCAAGACCGCGCTCATCGGGCTGACCAAGGGCCTGGCCCGGGAGCTCGGCCCGCGTGGGATCACCGCCGCCGTCGTCGACCCGGGCCCGATCGACACCGACATGAACCCGGCCGACGGCGACTCCGCCGCCTTCCAGCGCTCGCTCACCGCGCTGGACCGCTTCGGCGAGGCCGGGGACATCGCCGCCGCCGTCGCCTTCCTGGCCGGCCCCGGCGGCCGCTACGTCACCGGCACCGCCCTCGCGGTGGACGGCGGCTACACGGCCTGAGCGAACGGTCCGGTCCAAACGGCCGGTGCGGGGGGGGGGGGGGTCGGCACCGTCATCCCCCCCGCGTCCACGGTGAGTGATCATGCCGTCATTCTTGGTAGCGTCGGACCCGCCGCCGCTCGACCGCGGCGCAGCACCGTCGACGTGAGAGAGCACCACATGGCCCCCAGGACGATCCGTCGAGCCGTCATCCCCGCCGCCGGGCTCGGCTCCCGCCTGCTGCCGCTGACCAAGGCCATCCCGAAGGAGATGCTGCCGGTCGGCGACAAGCCGGTGATCGAGCACACCGTGCGCGAGCTGATCGAGAGCGGCATCACCGACATCACCATCGTCGTCAACGGCGACAAGGGGCTGATCCAGGAGCACTTCCGCCCTAACCCGGTGCTGGTCGACCAGCTGCGCCGGGACGGCAAGTCGGCGTTCGCGGACGCCGTCGAGGAGGTCGGCGAGCTGTCCCGCAGGGGTCACATCAGCTACCTCTACCAGCACGGCCCGTACGGCAACGGCACCCCGGTGCTCAACGCCGCCCGGCACTTCGGGGACGAGCCCTGCCTGGTGCTGTGGCCGGACGACGTGTTCGTGGCCGAGGTGCCCCGCGCGCAGCAGCTGATCAGGGCGTACGAGCAGACCAACGCGCCGGTGCTGGCGCTGATGCCGATGACCCCCGAGGACTCCTACCGCTACGGCGTGCCGGTGGTGAAGGAGGACCTCGGGGGCGGGTCGCTGCGGATCGCCGGCCTGGTGGAGAAGCCCAAGCCGGTCGACGCCCCGTCCTCCTACGCCGCCATCGGCGGGTACGTCATCACCCCGGGCATCGTCGACGAACTGCGCGAACTCACCCGCCGCTGGCACGAGAATCCGGAGGACGAGGTCTACCTGACCGACGCCATCAACGCCTACGCGTCGCGTCGCGCCGTCTACGGGCAGGTCATCGCCGGCACCTGGTACGACACCGGCAACCCCGCCGCCTACCTGCGCGCCCAGTTCGCGGCGGCGCTCGCCAACCCCGAGTTCGGGCAAGAGCTGCGCCAACTGGCGGGCGAGCTCGCGCCGACCGAATGAGCTCCTCGTGCTGTGGCCGGGATGGTTCACCGTGACCGGAAGGCGGCCCGCGGGAGGGGCGCACGCGAAACGGCTGGTATTACTAGGGGATGCAGGAAGAGATTGCACGCTCAGCGATCGACACGTTCATCTCCGCGTTCAACGCCTCGGACGACAGCTATGTGACTGCCCTGCTCTCCCAGGCTCTGACCTCGGACGTGGTCTTCTGGGGGCCGTTGGGTCGCAGCGAAGGAATCGCGGCGGTCGAGCGGTTCGTGCTGGACATCCGGCGCCACCCGGCGGGGACCGGCACGATGGTGCGCTGCTCGGAGGTGGACATGCCTGACGAGTGGGCCCGGTACCAGTGGGTCTTCACCACGCCGGACGGAGGTCCCCGCCTGGCGGGGACGGACGTCGTCCATCTGCGGCGGAGCCTCATCGACCAGGTCATCGTCTTTGCGGGGGAGATCAAACCGTCCGCGTCCTGAGTCGTCCCTCTGTCGCTCTCCTTCTCCCGAACCTGCCCCCTTCGGCGCCCGGGGGCTGCGGTTCGCGGGTGGTCAGGCTGCTCCTTGCGACGTCGGTTGAGAGGCCTGGCCACCGGGCCTCCAGCGAGCTGCAATGGGCTGCGGCAGGGTTACGGCAGCGAGGGTGCGTTGAAGGAGGCACTCCTCGGTGGGTCCATGAACGTGTCGGGACCGTCTGGCTCCTTGCGAGGTCACGTGTGTGAGACCAGGGTGTTCTCGTTGGTGCGTCCGGCGGCGAAGTCGTCGATGTTGCGGGCGGTGGCGTCGATGATCTGGCCGACGGCGGTGCGGGTGAAGTAGGCCTGGTGGCTGGTGACCAGGACCTGGGGGAAGGTGACCAGGCGGGCGAGGATGTCGTCGGTGATGCCGTGGATGGAGCGGTCGGTGAAGAAGACGCCGGTCTCTTCTTCGTAGACGTCGAGGCCGACGCCGGACAGGCGGCCGGCGCGGAGGGTCTTGACGAGGGCGGTGCTGTCGATGAGGCCGCCGCGGCTGGAGTTGATGAGGATGGCGTCGTCCTTCATCCGGGCCAGGGCGGCGGTGTCGATGAGGTGGTGGGTGGCCGGGACGAGGGGGACGTGCAGGCTGATCAGGTCGGCGCGGGAGAGGAGCTCGGGCAAGTCGGTGTAGTGCATGCCGAGTTCGAGGCAGCCCGGGTTCTCGACGATGTCCCAGCCGAGCAGTGTGGTGCCGAAGCCGGCCGCGATCCGGGTGAAGCACTCGCCGATCTTGCCGGTGCCGACCACTCCGACGGTCATCCCGTGGACGTCCCGGCCGAGCAGCCCGTCCAGGCGGAAGTCGAACTCGCGGGTGCGGCTGGCGGCGCGGGTGAGACGGCGGTTGACGGCGAGGGCGAGGGCCCAGGCGTGCTCGGCGACGGCGTACGGGCTGTAGTAGGCGACCCGGGCGATGGTGAGGCCGAGGTGGGCGGCGGCCTCCAGGTCGATGTTGTTGAAGCCGGTGGAGCGCTGGGCGATCAGCTTGGTGCCGCCGGCGGACAGCAGGGCGAGCGTCTCGGCGTCCAGCACGGCGTTGACGCTGCTGCTGACGGCCGGGGCCCCGGCGGCGAGCGGGGCGGTGTCGCGGTTGAGGAACACGTCCAGGCAGCGCAGCTCGTGCCGGCCCGCGAAGGCCCGTTCCAGCAGCGGCCGTTCATCGGCCTGCACTCCGTACGCCAGGATCTCCACGGGCCGTCGTCCCTCCGCCGGGTGGGCTCCCGGGGCGTGCCGCCACGCGCCCCGGCCCACGCTAACCGGAGGGCGGCGGGACCGCCCGCCGGGCGTGCGGGAGCCCCCGGCCGCCCGGCCGGGGGCTCCCCCGCGGATGCGGATGCCGTCAGATGACCGTCTCGGCCTCCTGGTAGCGCTCCTGCGGGACGGTCTTCAGCTCGGCGACCGCCTCGGCCAGCGGCACCAGGTTGATGTTGGTGCCCTGCAGCGCCGTGATGTGCCCGAAGGCGCCCTTGTGGACGGCCTCGACGGCGTGCCAGCCGAAGCGGGTGGCGAGCACCCGGTCGTAGGCCGTGGGGGTGCCGCCGCGCTGGGTGTGGCCGAGGATCACCGGGCGGGCCTCCTTGCCGAGGCGGTGCTCCAGCTCGCGGGAGAGCTGGGTGGCGATCCCGGTGAAGCGCTCGTGGCCGTAGATGTCCTTGGTGCCCTCCTCCCAGTGCATGGTGCCGGGCTCGGGCTTGGCGCCCTCGGCGCAGACCACGATGGCGAACTTCTTCTGCCGGTCGAAGCGCTCGCGGACGACGGCGGTCAGCTTCTCGATGTGGAACGGGCGCTCGGGGACGACGATGGCGTGGGCGCCGGCCGCCATGCCCGCGTTCAGCGCGATCCAGCCGGTGTGCCGGCCCATGACCTCGACGACCATGACCCGCTGGTGGGATTCCGCGGTGGTCTTCAGCCGGTCCAGCGCCTCGGTGGCGACGGACACGGCGGTGTCGAAGCCGAAGGTCACGTCGGTGGCGGCGATGTCGTTGTCGATGGTCTTCGGCACGCCGACGATCGGCAGGCCCGCGTCGCTCATCAGCTTGGCGGCCTTCAGCGTGCCCTCGCCGCCGATCGGGATCACCGCGTCCAGGCCGAGGTCCGAGCAGTACTTCTTGGCCCGCTCGACGCCGTCGCGCAGGTGGCTCGGCTGCACCCGGGAGGAACCGAGGATGGTGCCGCCCTGGGCGAGGATGCCGCCCACCGAGTCCAGGGTCAGGGGGCGGTGGTGCCCTTCCAGGAAACCGCGCCAACCGTCCTCGAACCCGATGATCTCGTCGCCGTGGTCGACCACCCCCCGGTGCACCACGGAACGGATCACCGCGTTCAGGCCGGGGCAGTCACCGCCGCTGGTCAGCACTCCGATACGCATTAGCTTTGCAACTCCCGAGCAGAACCGAGGAACGGCCGGACCACAGGCTGGGACGACGAGCCGACACCGTAACGAGGCGCCCCCACACCGGGATGGCGGGGAGGTGGCCGCGGGGTGAAGGACCGGCCGATCCGGACAGAAGGCCCGGAAACGGCCGTGAAGTCGAGCATACGGCCCCTGGTCCGGCCGGGCAGGAGCCGACGCGGGAGCGGCGCCGTCGGCGCCCCCGCGCGGAAGTGAAGCCTGCTGCCGAGGAGGGTGTGCAGCCGGCAGCCCCATTGTCGTACGTCCGGGGCCGCCCGCGGGCCGGGTGACCGCATCGCGGGCACCCGGGCGGGGCGTGCGGGCGTACGACGCGGGGTGCGTCGTTGGGTACTACTTCGGTACTACCGCGTACGACCGCCCGGTACTACGCGGGGCGCGTCGTGGCGGCGATGCGCTCGGCGCGCAGCGCGTCGTACCAGGTGGTGTCGGCCGGCGGCAGGGCGTTGACGTCCAGCGCCAGCCGGATCAGCATGTCGGCGACGGCAGGATTGCGGGCCAGCACCGGGCCGTGCATGTAGGTGCCGAAGACGGTGTCCCGCCAGGCGCCCTCGGTGCCGTCACCGGTGCCGTTGCCCCGGCCGACGGTGACGGTCGCGAACGGCTGGACGCCCTGGCCGAGGTGGGTGACGCCCTGGTGGTTCTCGAAGCCGGTCAGCTGCGGCAGGCCGAGGCGCGGGTCGATGTCGGCCAGCACGTCGCCGACGCAGCGGGCGCCCTCGCCGCGGGTGGTCCAGACGTCCAGCAGGCCCAGGCCCTGCTCGCGCTCGCCGAGGTCGTTGACGAACTCGTGGCCCATGATCTGGAAACCGGCGCAGACGCCGAAGATGATGGCGCCGTTCTCGGCGGCCCGCACCAGGCCGCTGTCGGCGCGCAGCCGCTCGGCGGCCAGCCGCTGCGGACGGTCCTCGCCGCCGCCGATCAGGTAGATGTCCCCGCTGGTGGGGACCGCCTGGTCGGACCGGACGTCGATCCGGGTCACGTTGAGGTGGCGCTGGCGGGCCCGGCGCTCCACGACCAGGGCGTTGCCCCGGTCGCCGTAGGTGCTGAGCAGGTCCGGGTAGACCCAGACCACGCGCAGGCTGCTCTCACTCATCCTCGAAGGCCTTCCGTCACGAAAAGACTGGTGTGCGGGCGCGGCATCAGCCGGCCACGACCTTCCGCAGCTGCTGGAAGGCGGTGTAGTTGGCGATGGCCTCGATCCGGCCGGGCGGGGCCATCCGGACGGCCTGCTCCAGGGTGTCCACCACGTGGAACTGCAGCCCGGCGACCTCCAGGCGGACGGCCAGGTCCAGCTTGCGCTGGCCCATCACGAAGACCGGGTGCCCGGCGAGGCGCTCGTAGTCGACGTCCCACAGCCAGGAGGTGTCGGTGCCGTCGGCGTCGAGGGCGTTGACCGAGAGCAGGACCGGCGCCGGCGGGCCGTCGATCAGCGAGAAGGTCTCCAGCCAGCCGGCCGGGTTCTTCGCGAGCAGCAGCCGGATGTCCCGGCCCTGGTACTGGACCACGTCGTAGCGGCCGGCCACGGCGGTCACCGAGCGCATCCGCTCCAGCGCGACCTGCGGGGAGACGCCGAACACGGCGGCGACGGCGGCCGAGCTGGTGGCGTTGGCCAGGTTGGCCCGGCCGGGCAGCTGCAGCTGGATCGGCCAGGCGCCGCGCTGCGGATCGATCACGTGGGTGCCCTGGAGCGCCCAGTGCGGGTTGGGACGCCGGAAGCCGCACTCCTGGCAGAACCAGTCGTCGCCCGGGCGCTGCATCACACCGCCGCACGCGGGGCAGGACCAGGCGTCCTCCTTCCAGGCCTGTCCGGCGGCCACCCAGACCACCTTCTTGCAGGAGGAGGCCGCCCAGGTCACCAGCGGGTCGTCGGCGTTGGCGATGACCACGGCCTCGGTGTCCTGGAGGCCCTCGCGCCACTTCTCCGCCATCATGCGGGTCTCGGCGGCGCGGTCGAGCTGGTCACGGGAGAGGTTGAGCAGGGCGATCGCCTTGGGGTGGGTGTCGCGGGCGACCGTCGCCAGGTACTTCTCGTCGACCTCGATCACGCCGAAGCGGGCGTCCGTGCCACCGGCCAGCGCGGAGGTGATGCCGGCCGGCATGTTGGCGCCCAGGGCGTTGGAGACCACCGGGCCGGCGGCGCGCAGCGCCTCGGCGATCAGGCGGGTGGTGGTGGTCTTGCCGTTGGTCGCGCTGACCAGGACGACGTCGAGGTGGTCGGCGAGGGTGGCGAGCAGATCGGGGTCGAGCCTGAGGGCGACCTTGCCGCCGATCACCGAGCCGCTTCCGCGACCGGCCTTACGGGACACGGCGGCGGCGACCTTGCCGGCCGTGACCGCGATCTTGGCGCGGGCCGGCAGCGAGGCGTCGCGTGCGCCTGTGGGCTCCGATTCGGTGCCTGCCATGCTCAGTGGTTCCTCCTTGCTGCGGCACCGCCCGTTGGCCGGATAACGGGCCGTCGGGCGGCGGGGACGGGGTCAGCCTACCGACTCCGTCGCCCGACCGGACGATCCGGACCCCGCGTCGCCTGCTGCGACGCGGCCGCGGGCTCCGCTGACGTACCGTCAAGAACGGCGGTGTACGGAGGGACCTTCGTTTCCCCGGGGACGCTCCGCCGCCGGTCCCGGGTTTCCCGGGCATCCGGTAAGGATGTGGTGAAGAAATGATCAGCGGCCCGGGAAGGGCGCGGGCGTGGGGGCGGCCGCGGCTCCGGCGGCCAGGGTGGCGGTGATCACCAGGGTGCCGTCCTCGTGGCGGAAGTCCAGCGGCGCCGCCAGCCCGCGCATCGCGGCGACCAGCCCGGCGTTGGCGGCCTGGGTCACCGCGTACACCGCGCCGATCCCGGCCGCCCGGGCCGCCGCGGTCAGCCGCCGCAGCAGTGCCAGGCCCAGCCCGCGCCGCTGCCAGGCGTCCTCGACCAGTACGGCCAACTCCGCCTCCCCGCCGTCCCACATCAGGTGTCCGAGCGCGAGGATCCGCCCGTCCGGGGCGGCCACGACCAGGCTGCGGCCGTGCCGCGGGTCCAGCAGGTGGTCCAGGTAACGGCCGGCGTCCCGGACCGGCCCGTGGTAGCGCAGCCGCAGCGCGGCGGGGGAGCAGCGCTGGTGCATCGCCAGGGCCGCCGCCTTGTCGTCCGGCCCGGCGGGGCGCAGCACCAGCCCGGTCCCGTCCGGCAGGGACAGCCGGGACGCCGCCTCCCCGGCCCGCACGGTCGGCGCCGGGTGGGGGCGGGCGGGCCGGTACGGGTCGCCGGCGAGCCCGGGCAGCCGGGTGCCCTGGGCCTCGGGCATCGCGCACCTGCGATCGGACCTGCGGAAGGGCCGGTGCCAGAGCCGTTCGAGGCGGGTGCGGGATGCCGTCATGGGGCCGACGCTACCGAGGGCGCGCTTCCGGCCGGTTACGTGATCGTGAACGCACGAATGCCCGCAGGTGCGCGACGGCCCCACCGGGACGACCCCGGCACAGGTCCGGACCAGCGCCTCATGCGGCCGGGACAACGGGCGGCCGACGGTGGAGTCCGTGCCCGGCGCTCCTGGTGAGCAGGCCCGCCGGGGCTCGTACGTCCACGCACCTCCACGCACCCGAGGCTTTCCCATGGGCAACAACACCACCGCCGCTCCCTCCTCCTCCGCCTCTGGCACCGCCGACGCCGGCACCCTCCCGCACGCCCGCCGGGCTCCGGCCGGCACCGCGCTCACCGGGCTGCTCGACCGGCAGGTCCGCACCCGGCCCGCCTCCCCGGCCGTGATCGGCGGGGACGGCCACCTCTCCTTCCTGGAGCTGTCCGAACGGGCCCGCGGCCTGGCCGCGAAGCTGTGCGAACTGGGCGCCGGGGCGGACGGCTGCGTCGGCCTGTACGTCGAGCCCTCCGTCGAGCTGGTCGCCGGAGCCTGGGGCGTGTTGTACGCCGGGGCCGGCTACCTGCCGCTGTCGCCCGAGTACCCCGAGGACCGGCTCCGCTACATGATCGAGGACAGCGGCACCGGGATCGTCCTCACCCAGGAGCACCTGCACGACCGGCTGGCCGCGCTGGTCCCGCCCGGCACCGCGATCCTCACGGTCGGGGAGGCGCCGATGGTCCACGGCTGCGCCGACGGGAGCGGCCCGGCGCCGGAGTCACTGGCCTACGTGATCTACACCTCCGGCAGCACCGGCCGCCCCAAGGGCGTGCAGATCGAGCACGGCGCAGTGGTCTCCCAGCTGCGCTGGCTGCTCACCGCCGGGCACCTAGACCCCGGGGTCACCGTGCTGCAGAAGACCCCGATGAGCTTCGACGCCGCCCAGTGGGAGATCCTCGCCCCGGCCGTCGGCGCCCGGGTGGTGGCCGGCACGCCCGGCCTGTACCGGGACCCGGAGGCGCTGGTCGCCGCCGTCCGCCGGCACGGCGTGACCGCGCTGCAGTGCGTGCCGACCCTGCTGCAGGCCCTGCTGGACACCGAGGGCTTCACCGACTGCACCGGCCTGACCAGGCTGTTCTCCGGCGGCGAGGCGCTCTCGCTGCGGCTGGCCCGGGAGCTGGGCAGCGCGCTGCCCTGGGCCTCGCTGGTCAACCTCTACGGCCCGACCGAGTGCACCATCAACGCCACCGCGCACGTGGTCGACCCGGCCGCGCTCGGTGAGGGCGCCGGTTCGGTGCCGATCGGCCGGCCGGTGGACAACACCCAGTGCTACGTCCTGGACGAGCGGCTGGCGCCGGTCGGTCTCGGGGACGTCGGAGAGCTGTACATCGGCGGCGTCCAGCTGGCCCGCGGCTACCTGCGCCGGCCCGAGCTGACCGCCGAGCGCTTCGTGCCGTCCCCGTTCGCCCCGGCCGAGAGGCTGTACCGCACCGGCGACCTGGTGCACTGGAACCCGGACGGCACCATCCAGTTCGTCGGCCGGGTCGACAACCAGGTCAAGCTGCGCGGCTACCGGGTCGAGCCGGACGAGATCGCCCGGGCGATCGAGGAGCACGCCTGGGTCCGCCGCTCGGCCGCCGTCGTCACCGGCGACGAGCGCACCGGCCACCAGGACCTGGTCGCCTGCGTCGAGCTCGATCCGCGCGAGGCCGCCCTCATGGACCAGGGCGACCACGGCGGCCACCACCGGTCCAAGGCCAGCCGGCTGCAGGTCAGGGCCCAGCTGTCCGACCCCGGCGTGCGCGACCTCGCCCAACTGGCCGGGCGGGCCGTGGTCGAACTGCCCGGTCGGCGCGAGAGCGGGGCCCAGCGCCGGGAGGTGTTCGCCCGCAAGACCTACCGCTTCTACGACGGCGGCCCGGTCACCCGCGAGGACCTCACCGCGCTGCTCGCCCCCCGCCCGGCGAGCCCCTTCGGGCGCGGACTCGGCCTGCTGGCCTTCCCCGAACTCGGCCACGTGCTGCGCTGGTTCGGCCAGTTCCACAGTGCGGAGCGGCTGCTGCCCAAGTACGCCTACGCCTCGCCCGGCGCGCTGTACGCGACCCAGCTCTACCTGGAGACCGACGGCCTGGACGGGCTGGCGGCCGGGCTGTACTACTACCACCCGGTCGAGCACGGCCTGGTCCGGATCGGGGACGCCGCCACCGGCGCGAAGCCGTACCTGACGCTGCACTTCTCCGGGAAGAACGGCGCGATCGAGCCGGTGTACAGGAACAACATCCGCGAGGTGCTGGAGTTCGAGGCCGGCCACATGCTGGGCGTCCTGGAGGAGGTGCTGCCCGAGTACGGGCTGGAGGTGCGCCCACTCGGCTTCGACCCTGCCGTCAAGCGGCGGCTGGACGTCGCCGAGGAGGACCACTACCTGGGCAGCTTCACCGTCGACCGCAACCGCGGGCAGGTACCGGCGGTGCACACCGAGCTGTACGTCCAGGCCCACGAGGACCGGGTGGACGGCCTGCCGGCCGGCCTCCACCGCTACGCCGACGGCGAATTGACCCGGGTCGCGGACGAGGTGGTGGAGTCCCGGCACGTGATCGCGATCAACCAGGCGGTGTACGCCCGGGCCGCGTTCGGCATCACCGCGGTGAGCCGCGGCTGCGCGGACTGGCTGGAGTACATCGCGCTCGGCACCGCGCTGCACCACCTCCAGCGCAACAGCCTCGGCCTGGGCTTCATGTCCTCCGGCTACAGCTCCAGGTCCGGCCACCCGCTGCCCTCCGCGCGCCGGATCGACGAGATCCTCGACTCGCTCGGCACCGCCGGCGGCGCGTCGTACTTCCTCCTCGGCGGCAGGGTGAGCGAGGAACAGGTCCTCAGCGAGGGCATGCACGAGGACGCCGTGCACATGAAGGGACCGGCCGAGATCATCAGGGACGAACTCGCCGACCTGCTGCCCGACTACATGCTGCCCAACCGGGTGCTGATCGTCGACGCCCTGCCGCTCACCGCGAACGGCAAGGTCGACCTCAAGGCCCTCGCCGCCTCCGACGCCGTCCGCACGGCCGAGGCCCGCAGCGAGTACGTCGCCCCGCGCACCGCGCACGAGCGCCGGCTGGCCGAGCTCTGGGGGCAGGAGCTGAAGTACGAGGAGGCGTCGGTGACGGACGAGTTCTTCGCCGTCGGCGGCAACTCGCTGATCGCCGTGGCGCTGGTCAACCGGGTCAACCGCGAGTTCGGGACCTCGCTGCCGCTCCAGGTGGTGTTCGAGTGCCCGCGGCTGGGCGACCTGGCGGCGCGGATCGCGGACGCCGCCGGCGCGGACGCGGCCGGGGCCTCCCGGCTGGTGCCGCTGCAGCCGGGGGATCAGGGCCGGCCGGTGTTCTGCTGGCCCGGGCTGGGCGGCTACCCGATGAACCTGCGGCTGCTCGGCCGGGAGGCCGGCGACGGGCGCGCCTTCTACGGCGTCCAGGCGCACGGCATCAACGAGGGCGAGACGCCGTACACCACCGTCCGCGAGACGGCCGCCGCCGACGTCGACGAGCTGCGCCGGGTGCAGCCCGAGGGCCCGTACACGCTGTGGGGCTACTCCTTCGGCGCCCGGGTCGCCTTCGAGGCGGCCTGGCAGCTGGAGCAGGCCGGCCAGGAGGTCGCGGACCTGCTGCTGATCTGCCCGGGCAACCCGGAGGTCCGCCGGGCCGGCGGGCGGCGGTGCGGCCGCGAGGCCTCGTACGCCGACCCCGCGTACGTGACCATCCTGTTCTCGGTGTTCGGGGGCGCGATCAACGGGCCCGAACTGGAACGCTGCCTGGCGGAGACGGTCGACGAGGACACCTTCGTGGCCTGCGTGCACCGGATGCTGCCCGCGCTGGGGGAGGAGGTGATCCGCCGGATCACCCGGATCGTGGGCGGGACCTACGAGTTCGAGTACAGCTTCCGCGAGCTGGCCGAGCGGCGGCTGGCGGCGCCGGTGACCGTCTTCAAGGCCTCCGGCGACGACTACTCGTTCATCGAGGGCAGCACCGGCTACTCGGCCGCCCCGCCCACCGTGGTGGAGCTGGCCGGGGACCACTACGGGGTGCTGAAGGAGCACGGGGTGCCCGAACTCGCGGCCGCCATCCGGGCGGTGGCGCGGAGGACGACCTGACCGGGCTTGACCGGACACGCTCACGAATGGCCCAGGATCCGTGACCGCGGGAGCCCCTTCGGATAGGGATGGCTCGGCTTCTCCGCCCAACCCATCACGATCCGAAGGGGCTCCCCGATGTCCGTGAAGAACTCCGCGCTCGCCGCGGCCTGTTGCGCCCTGCTGCTGGCCGCGCCGATCGCCCTCGCCCAGTCCGCCGCCGCCGGCACCAGCATCAACAGCACCAGCAACACCGGCAACAACGGCCCCAAGACCCCGGAGGAGGCGGCCACCTGCAGGGCCGTGACCGGCGCCCTGCTCGGGGGTTTCGGCAGCATGCTGGGCAACACGGTGTGCGTGATCCAGCCCGCGGCCCATGGCTGAGCTGAACGGCCCGTCACATCCGGCGCCGGTCACCACCGGATCCGATCGCTTGGTGCGGATCATTCGCGTGCTGACGTATCATCCGGCGACCTGTTGAACGTTTGTCAGCACGAATGGGATGGCATGGTGGACGCGGAGAACGAGCGGCCGTCCGAGAGACCCAGTGGTCTACAGGCGATATGGGCCAACACCCTGGAGCCGGTGGCCCCGCTGCCCTGGTACCGCACGGTGCCCCGCAAGGCCTGGATCGCGGGCGGGGTGGTCGTCGCCCTGTTCGCGGCCCTGACCGTGGCCGCGGTGACCGGCGCCGGGGCCCCGCCCGCGCACCGGATCGCCCTGGCGGACCGGATCGGCGACCAGGAGCGGATGCCGGACGACGACGTGGTCACCACCGAGCGCGCCCGCCTGCACGGGAACCTGACCGCGCTGAAGCCCTACCGGGACGTGTCCGTGGCGGGCTACGGCCCCGCCGGATCGGGCCGGAGGAGCCTGCTGGTCGCCGGGATGACGGGGAGCTTCCCGGACGCCCGGGGGGAGCTGGACCGGCAGTTCGGCGCGGTCTGGGGCTCCGACGCCACCCGCTGGCCCGACAACGAGCCCATCCGGGAGCGCCGGGACTACCCGGCCGGCCCGCTCGGCGGCGCACTCGACTGCGCGGTCATGGGCGATTCCAGCGCCCCCCGGACCGTCTGTGTCTGGGCGGACGGCACGACCGTCGGCGCCGTCATCGACGGGACCGGTGCGATCCGCCCGGACGACCTGGCCGAGCGCGCCCTGGAGGTCCGCGCGGCCGTCGAGGTCGAGGCCTGAGGCCCGTTCGGGTCGGCGATCCTGGTCAGGCGATCCGGGTCAGGCGATCCGGGTCGGGGCGTCCTGGAGGGTGTGGCCGCTGGTGGTGAGGAGGGCGCTCAGGGCGGCGGGGGTGAGGGTGTGCGGCGTGCGCAGGAAGAGTTCGTCGGTGGTGGGGTGGGGGTGCAGCGAGACCAGCGTGATCTGGTGGTCGGCGAGCGTGGTGTGGGTGTGGGCCAGCGCGGTGGTGCGCACCCGCCACAGGACGGTCGGGGGAGGGGCGTGCGGTGACCACCAGGCGTGCAGCAGGGCGGCGGCGAGCAGCGCGAGGGCAGAGGTGGCGAGGACGACCGGGCCGTCGGAGCCGTGGAGGACGACCTTCGCGATGAGGTCGGCCGCGGTGACGGAGAGGAAGGCGGCGGCGAGCTCGACGGTGTCGCGGCGCCAGCGGCGGGCGCGGTGGAGGGAAGGCTTCGAGTGCTCCATGGCCTCCACCGTGCCCGACCGGTGTTTCCTGATCGCGAAGCGTCCGTGACCTGGTGGTTAAGGCCCGCGACGGTGTGTTACGGCAGCAGCGTCCGGGCGGCGGCCTTCACCTCGGCGAGCAGGAGGTGGAGGTCCTCCTCGGTGGTCGCGGCGTTGAGCAGGCAGGCGCGGAGCATCTCCCGCCCGTCGAACCGGGCGCCGGTGACGAAGACGCGGCCGCGCTGCTGGACGGCGACCGGCAGGTCGCGGTTGAGGGCGTCCAGTGCCGTCCCGTCCAGTCCGGCCGCCCGGTGGCGGAACGCGACGATGGAGGTCTGGACCTCCGCCAGCAGCTCCAACTCATCGTCGGCGTCGACCAGTTCACCGAGCCGTCGGGCGAGTGCGGTGCAGCGGGCGACGTCCCGGGCGAGCCCGGCGCGGCCGCGGTGGGCGATGGTGGCCCAGACCTTGAGGGCGCGGAACGGGCGGGTCTGCTCGGTGCCGTACTCGGAGAACCAGCCGAGCGCCCCGGCCGCCTCGTCGCGCAGGTAGGACGGGACGAGGCTGAAGGTGCCGCGCAGTTCGTCGGTGTCGCGGACCAGCGCGCAGCCGCAGTCGACCGGGACGCCGAGCCACTTGTGCGGGTCCAGGGCGAGCGAGTCGGCGCGCTCCAGCCCGGCGTAGCGGTGGGCGATCGCGGGGTCGAGGCGGCCGAAGGCGCCGTACGCCCCGTCCACGTGCAGCCACAGACCCTGTTCCTCGCAGAGGTCGGCGATCGGCCCGAACTCGTCCACCGCGCCGGTGCCGACGGTGCCGGCCGAGGCGACCACCAGGAAGGGCAGCAGCCCGGCCGCGCGGTCGCGCTCGACGGCCGTCCGCAGCTCGGCGGGGTCGAGCCGCCCGTCGGAGCCGGTGGCGACGGCGCGCAGGTGCCTGCTGCCGAGGCCTAGGAGCTCGGCGGCCTTGCGGACGCAGGAGTGGGTCTCGCCGGTGACGTAGCCGACCAGCGGCGGCAGGCCGGCCAGGCCCTCCTCGCGGACGTCGTGCCCGGCCCGGCGGGCGGCGCGATTGCGGGCGGCGGCGAGGCAGACGATGGTCGCCATCGAGGTGCCGGAGGTGAGCAGCCCGCCGCCGGCCGGGTGCGGGAAGCCGACCAGTTCGGCGATCCAGCGGACGACGGCGCGTTCGAGGTGGACGTCGGCGTGGTCGCCGCCGGCCGAACTGGGGTTCATCGCGGCGGCGGCGAGGGCGGCGAGCACCCCGGCGGGGGCGGGGGCGGAGTTGACCCAGCCGAAGAAGCGCGGGTGGCCGTTGCCCATGGGGTGGGGGAGGACGTCCCGTTCGATGGCCGCCAGCAGTTCGCCCAGCGGGCGGCCTTCAGCGGGCAGCGGGGCGTCGAGCAGGGCCTGCCGGGCGGCGTCGCCCATCGGCTGCCAGACCGGGCGGGCGGGCAGCTCGGTGAGGTAGTCGGAGACCAGGTCGGCGGTGGCGTGGGCAGCGCTGCGGAAGTCCTCGGTGGTCATGGCGTGCTCCGGGGAGGCCGTGGGTGGGACCGGGCCGGGCGCGGCTTCCTCGGCGCACCCCGATCAGGCGATGGTCGGGTGATCCTACGCAAACGGGCCCGCGCCGTGCGGCGCGGGCCCAGCAGCTGGGACGGGACGACCGGTTCGCCGACCGGGTCGGAAGTCAGTCCAGTGATCCGGACAGGCCGCCCGCCGAACGGCAGTAGCCCTGCATCTCCTTGTTGGTGATCTTCGCGCAGAGCCGCCCGGCCGCCCCGCCGTCGGTGTAGTTGACCGTGTAGTAGCTGACCAGCCCCTCCGCGCAGGCCTTGCGCTGCCAGCCGTCGGCGGCGGTGGCGCACTGCTGGGCGGCCCAGTCCTCGCGGTCCAGGTTGTACTTCATGGTCCGCGAGCCGACGCCCCGGCTGCAGTCCACGGCCCCGCCGTTGGCCTTGCCGTTGAGGCACCACTTGAGCGCGTCGGCGTAGACCTCGGGGTGGTTCGGGTAGTCGTGCGAGGACAGGTAGAAGGTCGGGGCGTAGAAGTAGCAGGCGGACTGGAACAGCGACGGCTGGTCCTTGCACGGGTACAGCGGGTCCTGGGCCAGCTTGTCGGCGGGCAGGTTGGCCTTTGCCTGCTCGTCCTCCTCGTCCGGGCCGAAGAGCTGCATGAACAGGCCCTCGGAGCAGCGGATCCGGTTCTGCTCGGTGGTGAACCTGTTGCACAGGTCGCGGGCCTTGGCGACGTCCTGCTTGGCGACGAACATCGTGCCGTGGCCGACGCCGTGGATGCAGGGGCCGGTGTTCTTGGGGGCGCACAGCTTGAGCAGGTCCACCTCGGGCTGGGTGGAGGCGTTGAGCATCTCCTCGACCGCGCCGTGCAGGTAGCCGGCCGCACAGGTCTCGTGCGGGAAGGAGATGACCTTCTGGAAGTCCTCGTGGTAGCGCTTGACCGCCGCGTGGCCGAGCTCGTGCGCGATCGGGTGGCAGAAGCGCACGGTGTACGGCTTCTCCTTGGTGATCCTGTCGAGGTCTGCGAGGGCGACGCCGGGGTCGGCGGCGTCCATCTCGGCCATCATCTTGTTGCGCAGCGTCGAGCGGGTCCACACCGCCGGGTCCCCGGTCGGGGTGGCGCTCGCCCCGCCGACCGCGACCGGCTGGGCGCCCGCACCGCCTCCCGGGGCGGTCGAGGAGGCCGGGGCGGCGTTGGCCGCCGCGGGCGACCAGTCGGTGACGGCCACCGAGCCCAGGCCCAGGACGCCCAGGAGCAGGGCGGTGAGAATCGCGAAGAATCGCGGCTGCATGACGGGATCCCCCGGCGGATCGAGGCGAACGGTTCGCTCCCATCCTGACGGCACGGGGGCGGGAACCCGCGTTTTCGCCCGCCATTCGGGAGGTGTCGGCGACGCTACCGCATCGCCCGTACGCCCCGACGCGCCGGGATGGTTCCGGGTGATCCTTCGTCAGCGGCGCCGTCGGGTGACCAACCGCCCGCCGGGGCCCCGGTTCCGGTCCGTTCACCCGGACGGAGCAACGGCCCGCCCCGGGTGGGCCGCCCGTGCCGTCCGGGTCGGGGCGTCAGAGCTCCAGAGTCACCGGGTACTCCGCCAGCCAGGCGTCGAGGTCCAGCGCGAGGTCGACGGCCAGCCGCACGGACCGGGGGTCGGTGTCCGGGGCGAGCGCGTCGGTGAGGCGCCGCCGGTCGAGCAGGTCGAGGGCAGGGGACTTCCGTTCGGCGGCCAGCCGGGCGAGTTCGGAGCGCAGCTGCGCCGGGTAGAGCGGGTCCATCGACACCGGGTACGGGCTCTTCACCCGGTCGGCGACCTCGGGCGGCAGCACGTCCCGGACGGCGGCGCGCAGCAGGCTCTTCTCCCGGCCGTCGAAGGACTTCATCGCCCACGGCGTGTTGAAGGCGTACTGGACCAGCCGGTGGTCGCAGAACGGCACCCGCACCTCCAGGCCGTTGGCCATGCTCATCCGGTCCTTGCGGTCGAGCAGGATGCAGACGAAGCGGGTCAGGTTGAGGTACGAGATCTCGCGCATCCGCCGCTCCAGCGGGTCGGCGGACTCCAGGTGCGGGACCTCGGCGAGCGCCTCGCGGTAGCGGGCCCGGCGGTAGCCCTCCAGATCGAGCTTGCGGAGCAGGTCGGCGTCGAGCAGCCGCTCGCGCGGGGCGGACCCGGCGCCGGCGATGGCGGCGAGGCCGGCGGCCCAGGGGAAGTCGTCGGTGGCGACGGCCTTCGGGTCGTGGAACCAGCGGTAGCCGCCGAAGAGTTCGTCCGCGGACTCGCCGGACAGCGCGACGGTGGAGTGGCGGCGCACGTCCCGGAAGAGCAGCAGCAGCGAGACGTCCATGTCGCCGACGCCGTTCGGGAGGTCGCGGGCGCGCACCGTCGCGGAGCGCAGGGCCGGGTCGGCGAGCTCGGCGGCGTCCAGCTCGATCATGCTGTGGTCGGCGCCGACGTGGTCGGCGAGCAGCCGGGCGAAGGGGCCGTCCTGGGACTGCCGGACGGGGTCGGCGTGGAGGTTCTGCGGCTGCCCGGCGAAGGCCACGGCGAAGGAGCGCACCGGGCCGGCGCCGGCGGCGGCCAGCGTCCTGGCGGCGAGGGCGGTGACGGCGCTGGAGTCCAGGCCGCCGGAGAGCAGCGAGCAGAGCGGCACGTCCGCGTCCAGCTGGCGGTGGACGATGTCGTCCAGCAGCGCCCGGACGGTGGAGACGGTCGACTCCAGGCTGTCGGCGTGCTCGCGCGCCTCCAGGGCCCAGTAGCGGCGCACCGAGAGGCCGCCGCGGCGCACCCGCACCACGTGCCCGGGCCGGACCTCCAGGACGTCCCGGTACGGGGTGAGGCCGGGGGTGCGGGTGTGGGCGAGCAGTTCGCGCAGCCCGTCCAGGTCGACCACGGCGCGGACCGAGGGGTGGGCCAGGACCGCCTTCATCTCGGAGCCGAACACCACGCCGTCGGGGGTGGGGCGGTAGTACAGCGGCTTGACGCCCATCCGGTCGCGGACCAGCAGCAGTTCCTCGCGCCGGGCGTCCCAGACCGCGAAGGCGAACATGCCGTTCAGCCGCTCGGCCAGGCCCTCGCCCCACTCCAGGTAGGCGCGCAGCACGACCTCGGTGTCGCTGCGGGTGCGGAAGCGGTGCCCGGCCGCCTCCAGGTCGGCGCGCAGCTCGCGGTGGTTGTAGACCTCGCCGCTGTAGCTGAGCACGGCCAGCGGGCGGCCGTCGTGCTCGACGGCCATCGGCTGGACGCCGCCCTCGATGTCGATGACCGCGAGGCGGCGGTGGCCGAGCGCGGCGTGCGGCTCCAGGTGGACGCCTCCGGCGTCGGGGCCGCGGCAGATCTGGGTGGCCGTCATCGCGTCGAGGACGTTCCGTTCGGAGGTCAGGTCGCGGTCGTAGGCGACCCATCCGGTGATCCCGCACATCAGCAAGCCCTCCGGTCTTCGGCTAGGTGTGCCGGAGGTCACGCTAAGGGCGGAGTCGGCGCGGCATCAAGAGTCCGTCGGGAAGGTGACCGGAGGGCGTCCGAGGGGTTACCTGGGCCGAAAGGCGTGAAGTCTGCCCGATTCCGGGCAGGATCTTTGGCTTCGGCGAGCGGCGCGGCCTAGAGTCTTCATTCGTGCCGAGCCCACCCCACCCTCACGAAGACCTCCTCGCCCACCTCGCCCGGACCAGCCCGCTCGGGCCCCGGGAAGCGGCGAGGGTCGTGGCGGAGGTGCTGGCGTACTTCTCCGAGACCACCGAGGAGTACGTCCGTCGCCGCCACGGCGAGCTGCAGGCACGAGGCCTCACCAACGAACGGATCTTCGCCCGGCTCGCCGAGGAGCTGCCCGCCCGCCGCGTCGCGGCGCCGGAACTCTCGGCCCGTCAGCTCCGCCGGATCGTCTACGGCTGAGCCCGGTCCATCCCCTATTTCTGGAGGAGTCCACGCATGTGCGGAATCGTGGCCTACATCGGCCCCAAGGACGCGACCCCCTTCCTGCTGGAGGGCCTGGCCCGGCTGGAGTACCGCGGCTACGACTCGGCCGGCGTCGCCGTGGCCGGGCGCACCGGCGGGCTCAAGCTCCGCAAGGTCAAGGGCCGGGTCGCCGACCTCGCCGCCGCCGTACCGGCCCGCTTCAAGGGCGGCACGGGGATCGGCCACACCCGCTGGGCCACCCACGGCGTCCCCAGCGACGCCAACGCCCACCCGCACCTGGACAACGCCGAGCGGATCGCCGTCGTCCACAACGGCATCATCGAGAACGCCGACGAGCTGCGCGCCAAGCTGACCGCCGACGGTGCCGTGTTCCGCTCCGAGACCGACACCGAGGTGCTCTCCCACCTGATCGCCGCGCACGCCGCCGGGGGCGTCGAGCTGGAGGACGCCGTCCGCGCCGCGCTCGGCCGGGTCGTCGGCACCTACGGCATCGCCGTGCTGGACGCCGAGCAGCCGGACCGGATCGTGGTCGCCCGCAACGGCAGCCCGATCGTCCTCGGCATCGGCGAGAAGGAGATGTTCGCGGCCTCCGACGTCTCCGCCCTCGTCCGCTACACCCGTCAGGTCGTGCACCTGGAGGACGGCGAGCTCGCCACCGTCCGGGCCGACGGCTTCCGCACCTTCACCGCCGACGCCCGCACCACCCACCGCCAGCCGTCCACCGTCGACTGGGAGATCGACTCCTTCGACACCGGCGGCTACGAGCACTACCTGCTCAAGGAGATCCACGAGCAGCCCGGCTCGGTCGAGCGCACCCTCAGCGGCCGGCTCGACGAGCGCTTCAGCACTGCCCACCTCGGCGGCCTCAACCTGGACGCCCGGGAGCTGCGCGAGATCCGCCGGGTGAAGATCCTCGGCTGCGGATCCGCCTACTACGCGGGCGAGATGGGCGCCCAGCTGATCGAGGAGCTGGCCCGGATCCCCGCGCACAGCGAGCCCGCCTCGGAGTTCCGCTACCGCAACCCGGTGATCGAGGCCGACACCCTGTACGTCGCGGTCAGCCAGTCCGGCGAGACCTACGACACGCTCGCCGCCGTCCAGGAGATCAAGCGCAAGGGCGGCCGGGTGCTCGGCGTGGTCAACACCGTGGGCAGCGCGATCGCCCGCGAGTGCGACGGCGGCATCTACCTGCACGCCGGGCCCGAGGTCTCCGTCGCCTCCACCAAGGCGTTCACCTCCACCGTGGTCGCCTTCGCGCTGCTCGCCCTGCACTTCGGCCGCATCCACGACCTCTCGCCCGCCGACGGCCGCCGGATCGTCGCCGCCCTCCAGGCGCTGCCCGACCAGATCCGCGAGGTGCTCGACCAGAGCGAGGCGATCGCGAAGCTGGCCGCCGAGTACGCCGACTCCACCGGCATGATGTTCATCGGCAGGGTCCGCGGCTACCCGGTGGCCCGGGAGGGCGCGCAGAAGCTCAAGGAGATCTCCTACGTCCACGCCGAGGCCTACCCGGCGAGCGAGCTCAAGCACGGCCCGCTGGCCCTGATCAGTCCCGAACTGCCCACCGTGGCCCTGGTCCCGGACGACGAGCTGCTCGACAAGAACCTCACCACCCTCGGCGAGATCAAGGCCCGCTCCGGCCGGGTCATCGCCGTCGCCCACCGGCGCCCGGAGGACAGGCTCGTCGACCACTGCATCCTGGTGCCCAAGAGCGAGCCCGAACTCGACCCGCTGCTCCTCAACATCCCGCTCCAGCTGCTCGCCTACCACGCGGCGGTCGCGCTCGGCCGGGACGTGGACAAGCCGCGGAACCTGGCGAAGAGCGTGACGGTGGAGTGAGTCCGCTGGCGGGTAGGACCGTCGGGCCCGGTCGCGACGACGTTCGTGACGACGTTCGTGACCGGGCCCTCCTGGCCGTCAGAACACCGAGCAGCCCGAGAGGGTGGTGAGGGTGTCCAGGGCGGTCACGGCGGCGACGGAGTTGCCGGCCTGGTCGAGGCGGGGGCCCCAGGCGCAGACCGCGGCCCGGCCGGGGAGTATGGCCAGGATGCCGCCGCCCACGCCGCTCTTGCCGGGCAGGCCGACCCGGAAGGCGAACTCGCCGGCGGCGTCGTAGGTGCCGCAGGTCAGCAGGACGGCGTTGATCCGCTTGGCCTCGCTGCGGGTCATCAGGCGGGTGCCGTCGGTGCGGACGCCGTAACGGGCGAGGAAGGCGCCGGCCAGCACCAGGTCGCGGCAGCTGGCGGCGATGGCGCAGTGGGCGTAGTAGTGCTCCAGCACGGTCTCGACCGGGTTCTGCAGGTTGCCGTGGCTGGCGATGAAGTGGGCGAGCGCGGCGTTGCGGTGGCCGTGCGCCGCCTCGGAGGCGGCGACCACCGGGTCGGTGTCCAGCAGCGGGTTGCCGGACTCGCGGCGCAGGAACTCCCGTACCGCGCCGGAGGCGTCGCCGGTCAGCGACTGGAGGCGGTCGGTGACCACGAGGGCGCCGGCGTTGATGAAGGGGTTGCGCGGAATGCCGTGCTCGGTCTCCAGCTGCACCAGCGAGTTGAAGGGGTTGCCGGAGGGTTCGCGGCCCACGCCCCGCCAGAGCGCCTCGCCGCCGTCGCTGCTGTGGGCCAGCGCGAGGGCGAGCGAGAACAGCTTGGAGACGCTCTGGACGGAGAACGGCTGCTCCCAGTCCCCGACGCCGTACAGCTCGCCGTCGACGGTGGCCACGGCCATGCCGAAGGCCTCCGGGTCGGCCTCGGCGAGGGCCGGGATGTAGTCGGCGACGTGGCCCCGGCCCGTGGTCGCCCGAGCGGCCGCCTCGGCGGCCTCCAGCAGGGCCGGGAAGTCCAGGTTCTCCACATCGTTCAAGGCTCTTCACTCCACGCACGGACGGACGGGTACGGACACGATCGGGACCGGGGGTCGTCGTACCGCGACCCCCGGCCCGACCAGTGATTATCCGTGCTCGGGGGAGTGCTCGCGCCCGGCGGGCGCCGACCCGGCCTACGGCGCGTTGCCCGGTGCCTGGACGGGCGGGCCGGTGAGCAGGGTGCCGGTGTCCGAGTAGGGCCAGCCGTTGGGGACGCAGCCGTGCAGCCCCTTGATCTGCTGCATCATCACCGGCGCCGGGGCGCCCGGGCCGGGGCAGTCCACGTGGCCGTTGCCGAGGATGTGGCCGACCTCGTGGTTGACCGCGAGCGCGTGGTACAGCTCGGGCCGGCCCTGGTAGGACTCCGACAGCTCCGTCCAGCGCTTGAGGTTGATCACCACCTGGTGCTGGACGCCGCAGTTGACCCAGCCGCCGGTGTCCAGCCCGTACTGGCCGCAGATCCGGTCGGTGGACGCGGGGGTCGCCAGGTAGACCGTGAAGTCCACCGGGTCGGCGGGCATCCGCTGGAAGGACGCGGTGTTCCCGGCCGACCAGCCGCGCCGGGTGTCGCCGAGGACGGCGTCCACCTCGGCGGCGAACTGCTCGGGGGTCTCCGGGATGCCGTCCTCCACCCGCACCTTGTAGCGGTGGAGGTGCTCCCCGGTGCCGAAGCGGGCGGAGCCGCCGGGGGCGGTGGTGAAGGCCAGCGGCGCGGATTCGTCGTGCCAGGGCTGCCACCGGAGCAGTCCGGCGGTCACCGTCGCGACCAGGGCCAGGGCCAGGGCGGCGTGCCAGGGCTTCCAGCGCTTCATGGTGGCAGAACAGCTCCTGCGTGGGGCGAAAGGGTTCGTCAGGAGGAACGGGCAGGTGGGTGGTGGTGGTTCAGGTGGTGGCGAGTGCGGTGGCGCGCTTCCTCGGGCCACTGCGGCGGAGCGGGATCAACGGATGATCGGCGGCGGACGGACGCCGTGTCGGGGAGCCCCCGGACGGTCGCCGTCGGGCGCGGGACCCGGCCGGTTCCCGAAACCACTCGATGGTGCCATCCCGGCGGCGTGTCCCTGGGCGCGGCGGCCGGATTCCGCTGTGGTGGTGGTGCGGACCGGCCCGGCGATCACCGCGGCTCGCCGATCACCGCGCCCGCCGGTCGTCCCTGACGGGCCGATCACCCCTGACACGCCAATGGAGGCACCGCCATGTCCATCACCACCGTTCTCGCCGTCGACGGCATGAGCTGCGGCCACTGCGAGCGGACGGTCAGCGCCGGGCTGGCCGCCATCCCCGGCGTCACCGACGTCGTCGCGGACGCGCCGAGCGGCCGGGTCACCGTGGCCTCCGCCGGACCGCTGGAGGCGGCCGCGGTGCGCAGCGCGGTGGACGGGGCCGGGTTCACCCTCGTCGGCGAGGTCTGAACCCGGACGGGGGCGGGGGCTGCCCGGCCGGGTGCGGCAGGCAGCCCCCGCACGGCTCAGCCCATGCTCTTCGCGCCGTCCAGGGACTCGCGGATGATGTCGGCGTGGCCCGCGTGCTGGGCCGTCTCGGCGACGATGTGCAGCAGCACCCGGCGGGCCGACCACTCGGTGTCCGGCTCGAACCAGGGGGCCTTCGGCAGCGCCTGGCTCGCGTTCAGGTCGGGCAGCGTTGCCACCAGCTCGTCGGTGCGGCGGGCGACCTCGGCGTACTCGTCGAGGACCGCGGCCAGCGTCTCGCCGGGCAGCATCCGGAACTCGTCGGCCCGGCGGGCGAAGTCGGCCTCGGTCCAGGTGGAGAAGTCGGGCATCGCGGACGGGCCCTCCACGATGAAGTTCGCCCACAGGCGCTCGACCGCGGTCACGTGCTTGACCAGGCCGCCCAGGCACAGCTCGCTCGCGGTGGTCCGCAGGCCCGCCTGCTCGTCGGTGAGGTCGCGGGTGGTGAACCGCAGGAAGTGCCGCTGCTTCTCCAGGGCCACCAGGAGGTCGGCGCGCTCGCCGGTGACGGGGGCGGTGGTGGCGGCGGGGGTCGTGGTCATGGCTCTGGCCTTCCGTTCGGTTCCTGCTCTCTCGGACAGGAACAACGTTACGGACCATTGCGGCCACTTCCTGTCCTGAATTCAGGACAGAATCGGAGCATGGCGAACACCAGCACCCGAACGCTGCGACTGCTCTCCCTGCTCCAGACCCACCGATACTGGCCTGGCGAGGAACTCGCCGACCGGCTCGGAATCTCCGTGCGCACCCTGCGCCGCGACATCGACCGGCTGCGCGAACTCGGGTACCCCGTCGAAGCCCAGCGCGGGGTCGACGGCGGCTACCAACTGGCGGCGGGCGCGGCCCTGCCGCCGCTGGTCATCGACGACGAGGAGGCGGTCGCCCTCGCGGTGGGGCTGCAGGCAGCCGCCGAGAGCCCGGTCGAGGGCGTCGCCGAGGCCGCGGTACGGGTCCTGGCCAAGGTGGTGCAGGTGATGCCCGCCCGGCTGCGCCGCCGGGTCGAGGCGCTGCGCGCGGTCACCGTCCCCGTCGACTGGGGTGCCTCCGCCGGCTCCGGCGTCGACCCGGACGCCCTCACGGCCGTCGCCCTCGCCTGCCGCGACAGCGAACGGCTCCGCTTCTCGTACACCGCGGCCACCGCGGCCCGCACCGAACGGCACGTCGAACCGCACCGGCTGGTCTGCCTCGACCGGCGCTGGTACCTGGTCGCGTACGACCTCGACCGGGGCGACTGGCGCACCTTCCGCCTCGACCGCCTCGCCACCGCCGAGGGAACCGGTGCCCGCTTCGCCCCGCGCACCCTCCCGGCCGCCGACGCCGCCGAGTACGTCCGCGCGGGCCTCAACGCCACGCCGCGGTCCAACCGCGTCGAGGCCCTGGTCGAAGCCCCGGCCGACCGCGTCCGCGCCCACGTCGGCCGCTGGGGCGAGGTCGAGGAGGTCGACCCCACCCACTGCCGGCTCCGGATGACCGCCGACTCCCTCGACTGGCCAGCCATGGCCCTCGGCTCCCTGGCCGCCGACTTCCAGGTCGTCCACCCGCCCGAACTCCGCACCCTCATCGCCGAATGGTCGACCCGCTTCGCCCGCGCGGCCCGGTAGGAAGCCCCCGCTCCGGTGCCGGGCCGGCCCCGGGCCACGCCTCCGGGGCATCGCCCCGTCACCTCCCCGCGCCGTCGCGACACACCACCCCTCAGCCCCGGCTCCCGTCCCGCACCCGACCTCGGCGGGGCCCAGGACTTGGCGGACCGCGTCATCCGCCGCGCTCCGACCGCGGTGGCGGCCTGCCTGCGGGCCGTCACCCGGGGGACCGACCTGCCGATCGACGAGGGCCTCGCGGTCGAGGCGGCCGTGTTCGACGCCACCGTGCCGACGGACGGCGTCCGGGACGGGATCCAGCGGTACGGGCCCGTTGCCCTCCGCCCGAAATTCGCTTGGCCGGAGCCGGGAGCCGGTCAATCATGGCGGGATGTCCGATCTGCTTGAGCGCGTGAGCGCCTTCCGCGCCTCCTTCGCCCGCCGCCATGCGCCGGAGATCGTCGAACTGCCCGAGTACACCGGGGTCTTCGCGGTCCGGAACGCGGACTACGTCCTCTCCCACGAGCACAACCAGCTGATCGTCACCGGGCCCGGCACGGACCCGGCGGCGCTGCCCGGTCTGGCCGCCCGCTGGCTCGGGCAGCGCAGGCAGTACGCGATCACCGTGCTGGACGAGCAGTGGGGCGAGCGGGCCGCGCCGGTGCTGGCGGAGGCCGGGTACGAGCGGGGCACCGCAGTGGTCCTGGTCCGGGACACGGCGGGCTGTGAACTCCCCGAACCGGCCGCCCTGCCGACGGAGTTCGCCGACATGCGGGAGGCCGTGCTGCGGCAGCAGTCGGAGTGGTACGAGGGCGAGGAGCTGACCCGACAGCTCACCGACCGCCGGCCGACCCGGCTGCGCGGTGCCGAACAGGTGCACTTCCTGACCGCCCGGACGGCGGACGGCGAGGTCGCGGCCTGGGCGGACCTCTACCTCGAACCGGCCGCCGGGCTGGCCCAGGTCGAGGACCTGGTCACCGCGGCCCCGCACCGTGGCGCGGGCCACGGGGACACCCTGCTCGCCAGCGCCCTGGCGTTGGCGGCGGCCGCCGGGATTCCGCAGCTCTTCCTCCTCGCGGAGGCGGACGGCTGGCCGCGCGAGTGGTACACGCGCCGGGGTTTCGCCGAGATCGGGCGCACCGACTCCTTCCACACGAACTGACCGCGCGAACTACGAGTGGGTGCTCGGCCTGCCGGCCCTCCTACCGGCGGACCACGGGACCCCGAAGCCGGCGGGGCCGGAGGCGGTGGTGTCGCCGGAGTGGGGGCGACCTGGGTCAGGGCGCGGGCGCGGGGCCGGCCGGGAGCGGCCTCGCGCAGTGGATGGCGACGGTGTCCGCGAAGGTGCGGGCGAGCGGGCCGAGGGTGTCCCATTCGCGGGCGGCCCAGCCGACGGTGAGGCCGGGCAGGTCCGGCAGCGGGACCAGCCGCAGGCCGGGGTGTCCGGGGCCCTGCCACTCGGGGAGCGCGGGCACGACGGCGTGGCCGAGGCCGAGTTCGGCCAGCAGGATCGCGGTGTCCCAGTCCGCGACGCTGGTGTCGAAGACCGGCCGGATGCCCGACTTTCCCAGCCAGTCGTCGAGTTGGGAGCGGGACACCGAGTTCTGCGGCAGCCCGATGAGCCGGGCGTCCTGCAGGTCGGCGGGTTCGATGCGCGTACGGGCGGCGAGCGGGTCGCCGGCCGCCACGGCGAGGACCCAGGGCAGGTCGGCGACCGGCCGCTGTTCGATGCCGCGGACCGGCGTGCCGAGGGTGATCCAGGCCAGGTCGACCTGGCCGGCGGTGAGCGCCTCCAGGCAGTTGCGGCTGGAGACGCCGGTCTGGAACTCCAGGTTGACCTGCGGATAGCGCTCGCGGAAGTCCACCACGGCCGCGGACATGAAGTGCCGGATGCTGGTGGCGCCGGTGGTGATCCGCACCGATCCGCCCTCGCCGCGCGCGAGTTCGGCGATGGTGCGCAGGGCGTGGTCGATGCCGCCCAGCCCGTTGGCCACGGCGGTCTGCAGGTGGCGCCCGGCGTTGGTGGGCACCACACCGCGCGGGTGGCGCTCTATCAGGGTGAGCCCCAGCTCGCGTTCCAGCCGCTTCACGTGCTGGCTGACGGCTGACTGGCTGCAGGCCAGCTCGCGGGCGACGGCGCTGAGCGAGCCGGCCCGGCAGACGGCGGCGAAGATTCGGAGGTCGTCGAGGGTCACGAGCGCCCAGGGTACGCCGGGTCCGGACCCGCGCCCGAGGGGCCCGACCCAAGGTCTAACTTGGGGCTTTCCCAGCAAATCGGTGGATTGACTTGGATGTTCGCCAGGATCGATCATCGGTGGCAGGGCCCGCGAGAAGGGCGGCAACCCGCCCGCTGCCTTCGTGCGTTCCGGACGCCCAGGCGGGGGCACGGCGGGTGTCGACCCGTACGGACGAGTACGTCAGGCAGTGGAGGGGGAGCGGTATGCGGTACGCCGATGGTCCGGGTGCGCAGTGCGAGGTGTTCGTCCGGGCGCCGGTGGAGCGCGTCTGGGCGCTGGTGACGGACATCGAGCTGCCCGCCCGGCTCAGCCCGGAGCTCCAGCGGGTCGCCTGGCTGGGCGGCGCGGGCGGCGCGGACGGCGTAGGCAAGGTGGGCGGCGTGGACGGTCCCGCCCTCGGCTCGCGCTTCGAGGGGTTCAACAGCCGGCCGAACACGCGCGACTGGCGGACGGTCTCCGAGGTGGTGGAGCTGGCCGAGCACCGCGTCTTCGCCTGGGCCGTCATGGACGCGGACGGCCGGTTCGGCGCCCCGGTGTCGGAGGTGGCCGGAGCACTGGCCCGGTGGCGCTTCGACCTGATCCCCGAGGACGGCGGCACCAGGCTGCGCCACTCGGTGGTCATCGGCCCGGGCCGCAGTGGTGTGGTGCTGGCCATCGAGGCCCGGCCGGAGGCCGAGGAGAAGATCGTCGCCTACCGGCTGGGGGAGCTCCGGACCGGCATGACGGCCACCCTGGATGGCATCAAGTCGCTTGCCGAGAAAGCGGGTTAGGGCGCGATGGAGTTCGGCGAGCTGTTCCGGGAGGTTCGGGCGTCGGCGGCGCGCCTCGGTGCGGACGCCCAGGCGCTGACCGACCGGCAGGCCCGCGAGCCGTCCCTGCTCCCCGACTGGAGCCGTGGGCACGTACTGACCCACCTCGCCCGCAGTGCCGACGCCTACCGGTGGATGCTCGCCCTGGCCCGCACCGGCACGGCGCCCGGGCCGCGGGCGGGCACAGCCGAGCTGGAACGGCAGTTGGTCGAGGGCGCGGGGCGTGACGCCCGGGCGCTGGCCGCGGACCTGAGGGACAGCCTGGACGGGCTGCTGCGGGACGCGGCGGAGCTGCCCGTCGAGCGCAGGACGGTGCTGGTTCCGGCGCTGGCGGGCTGGCGGCACCCGGCCTGGTACCTCCTGTGGCGCGCCTGGCGGGAGCTGGAGGTGCACCACGTCGATCTGAACACCGGTCGCACGTCGGAGAGTTGGCCGGAAGGACTGGTGCGGACGGCCCTGGGGGAGACGGCCGCGGCGCTGGCAGCGCGTGGGGTTCCGCTGGCCCGGGTCGAGGCGGAGGACCTCGGCCGGGGCTGGGTGGTCGGTGGGTCGGGCCCGGTGGTGAGCGGCGCCGGGCACGAACTGCTCGCCTGGTTCGCCGGGCGCGGTCCGGCGGCGGGGCTGCGCTCGGACGGGCCGCTGCCGTTGCTGCCGGGCTGGCCCCTGCCGCCGGTGCCGGGTTGGTCGTAGCAGTCCGCGGACTGGCGGGGGGGCCCCCAGGGGGTGCCCCGCCCGCGGG